>DASPZH010000104.1:0-10548 GCA_035636335.1 Streptosporangiaceae bacterium | reverse complement strand
CTCGACCCTGATGCCCGGCATCGACGCGAACGGCACGGCGAGCGCCACCGTCGTCGTCGCGGCGGCCAGCTCGGTCAGCAGCTCGCCGGCGGACACCGACCCTGCCTCGCCGGCCTTGAGGACCGAGAGCAGCGCGGCCGTGGCGAGCACCGCGCTGCCCAGGTAGGGAACCGCGGCGACGGAGCGGCCGACCTCCTCCGCCATGACAGCGGCCTCGCGGAACGACGCCCCGGCCCCGC
The DNA here is from genome assembly GCA_035636335.1 of Streptosporangiaceae bacterium. Classification (GTDB taxonomy): domain Bacteria; phylum Actinomycetota; class Actinomycetes; order Streptosporangiales; family Streptosporangiaceae; genus Chersky-822. The sequence goes on along the minus strand of DASPZH010000104.1, from coordinate 10,309 downwards.
CGAGCGACTCGGGGACGAGCAGCCCCGCGCAGCCGATGTCGGCCGCCAGGGTCCGCCACAGCGCCGTGTCGTACGTCTGCGCCGACTCCGTCCTGGCTAGCACCGCGCTGAAGCTCGCCTGGTCCTCGAGCACCGACCGCACCGCCGAGCGCAGCTCGGTCTCCTGCTCGGTGTAGGTCAGGTCGGGCAGGGCTGTGCCGCCGCCAGCTTGACCGGCGCTCGCGGCTGGCTCGGCCCTCGTCTGCGCTTCCTGGGTCACCGGGCCTTCCTGGGTCGCTGGGGCTTCCTGGGTCACCGGGCCTTCCTGGGTCACCGGGGCTACCTGGGTCACCGGGGCAGGTCCTTCCATGGCTTGTCCTTGTCGAGCCGGACCTCCGGCGGCAGCTCGAGCACGCGCTCGGCGATGATGTTTCGCAGGATTTCCGACGTCCCGCCCTCGATCGAGTTGCCCTTCGAGCGCAGGAACCGGTAGCCGGCGTCGCGGCCGTAGAAGTCGGCGCCGTCGGGCCGACGCATCGTCCAGTCGCCGTAACGGAGTCCTTCGGCGCCGAGCAGCTCCACCTGGAAGTCGGCGATCTCCTGGTTGAGCCTGGCGAACACCAGCTTGGCTCCCGACCCTTCCGGGCCTGGCTGCCCGGCGGCCAGTTGCTGGCGCAGCCGCTCCCCGGCCAGCCGGGAGACCTCGGCGGCGGCCCACAACCGCAGCAGCCGGTCGTGCAGCCCTGGCGTCCGCAGCTCCGGCCGGGTGCGCCAGGTGGTCGCCGAGACGCCGATCATGCCGCCCTCGCGCGGGAAGGTGAACGCGCCGAGCGCGACCCGCTCGTTCATCAAGGTCGCGGTGGAGACCGCCCAGCCCTGGCCGACCTCGCCGATCCGGTCGGCGTCGGGGATGACCACGTCGGTCAGGAACACCTCGTTGAACTCGGCCTCACCGGTCGCTTGCCGCAGCGGCCTGACCTCCACTCCCGGCGCCTTCATGTCCAGGCTGAAGTAGGTCAGGCCGCGGTGCTTGGGCTGTTCCGGGTCGGTCCTGGTGACCAGCAGCGCACGGCTGGCGATATGCGCGGACGACGTCCAGACCTTCTGCCCGTTGACCACCCACCGGCTGCCGTCCCGGACCGCCCTGGTGGCCAGGTTCGCCAGGTCCGAGCCGGCGCCCGGCTCGCTGAATAGCTGGCACCAGACTTCCTCGCCGGTCCACAGCGGTCTCAGCCAGCGCCGCTTCTGCTCGTCCGAGCCGAACGCCAGGATCGTCGGGGCTGCCATGCCCAGCCCGATCCCGTTGCGCTCGGGCCGGTTGGTTGGCGCGCCGACCGCCGCGAACTCGGCGTCGACCACCTTCTGCAGCGTCCTGCTAAGCCCCTGGCCGCCGAGGCCGACAGGATAATGTACCCAGGCCAGGCCGACGTCAAACCTGGCCCGGACGAACTCCAGGCGCTCGGTCGTCGCCGGGTCGTGCGCCGCGAGGAATTCACGGACCTGAGCCCGCAGCTCCGCCTCGCCTGCCCCACCGCCTTGGTGGCCGTTCACGGGGGCCGTACCATCCGCGTCCGCGCCGCTAGCTAGCACAGCGGCCCGCCAGCCACGTAGATCACCTGGCCGGACACGAACCCCGCTCCCTCACTGGCCAGGAACGAGGCGACATGGGCGACGTCGGCGGGATGACCGACCCGGCGGACGGGAATCTGCGCCGCGGCTCCCTTCTGGAAGTCCTCGAAGCCGATCCCCATCCGCGCCGCGGTCGCGGCGGTCATGTCGGTGGCGATGAACCCCGGCGCGATCGCGTTGGCGGTGACACCGAACGGCCCGAGCTCGATCGCCAGGGTCTTGGTCAGACCCTGCAGGCCGGCCTTGGCCGCCGAGTAGTTGACCTGGCCGCGGTTGCCGAGCGCGGAACTCGACGACAGGTTGATAATCCGGCCGAACTTGGTCTCCACCATGTGCTTCTGGCACGCCCGGCTCATCAGGAACGCGCCCCGCAGGTGCACGCCCATGACCGTGTCCCAGTCGTCGTCGGTCATCTTGAACAGCAGGTTGTCGCGGATCACTCCGGCGTTGTTGACGAGCACCGTCGGCGGTCCGAGTTCGGCGGCGATGGCGTCGACGGCCTCGGAGACCTGCGCGGAGTCGCTCACGTCGGCGCCCGCCGCAAACGCGCGGCCGCCGGCGGCGGCGATCGCGTCGACGGTCGAGCCGCAGTCGCCTTCCTTCAGGTCGATGACCGCAACGGCCATCCCGTCGGCGGCGAAACGCTTGGCGACGCCCGCCCCGATCCCGCGGGCGCCTCCGGTCACAACGGCCACCCGCTGTGCGTGCTCCGACATCTGCATCTGTCCCTTCTCCCACGATGCGAAAGCTGATCCGCTCGGCCGTCAACGGGTCGCGTCCGGTCAGCTCCGGTACTTGCGCAGCTCCCGGCGTGCCATAGAGCGCTTGTGCACCTCGTCGGGCCCGTCGGCGAACCGCAGGCTCCTGGCCGCGGCCCACGCCGGAGCCAGCGGGAACTCCTGGCTGACCCCGCCGCCGCCGTGCACCTGGATCGCCTTGTCGATCACCCACTCGGTCATCCGCGGAACGGCGATCTTGATGGCCTGGATCTCGGTGTGCGCGCCCTTGTTGCCGACCGTGTCCATCAGCCAGGCGGTCTTCAGCACCAGCAGCCTGGCCTGCTCGATCCTGACCCGGGACTCGGCGACCCAGTCCTGCACGACGCCCTGCTCGGCGAGCGGCTCGCCCCAGGCGATCCGGCTGGTAGCGCGGCGGCACATCGCCTCGAGCGCGCGCTCCGCCGAGCCGATCTGCCGCATGCAGTGGTGGATCCGGCCAGGACCCAGCCTGGCCTGCGCGATCGCGAAGCCGTCGCCCTCGCCGGCGATCAGGTTCCCGGCCGGGACAGCCACGTCGCTGAACTCCACCTCGGCGTGACCGCCGTGGGTCGAGTCGGTGAACCCGAAGACCCGCATGCTCCGCTTGATCGTCACGCCTGGCGTGTCCGGCGGCACGCAGATCATCGACTGCTGGCGGTGCCGGTCGGCTCCGGGGTTGGTCTTGCCCATCACGATGAAAAGCTTGCAGCGCGGGTCCATCGCGCCCGACGACCACCACTTGCGGCCGTTGATCACGTACTCGTCGCCGTCCCGCTCGATACTGGTCGAGATGTTGGTGGCGTCGGAGGACGCGACGTCCGGCTCGGTCATGCAGAACGCCGACCTGATCTCGCCGTCGAGCAGCGGCAGCAGCCAGCGCTCGATCTGCTCGGCGCTGCCGAACTCGGCGAGCACCTCCATGTTGCCGGTATCGGGCGCGGCGCAGTTCAGCGCCTCAGGCGCGATCGCGCCGCTGCGTCCGGTGATCTCCGCGAGCGGAGCGTACTGGAGGTTGGTCAGCCCGCCGCCGTACTTCTCCGCGATCTCGCCGATCTGGTCCTTGTGCCTGCGCACGGTCAGGAACAGGTTCCACAGGCCCTGACCGCGCGCCTGCGCCTTCAGTTCGTCGATCACCGCGGGTCGCTGCCAGATGTCGCCAGCGGCCTCGGCCTGCGCGACCTGCTCGGCGAAGACCCGCTCGGCCGGGTAGACGTGGGAGTCCATGAAGGCGAACAGCGTGTCGCGTAGTTCCTCGGTCCGTGCGTCGTATCCGAAGTCCACTTAGCGCCTCCCGACGAGTCCGGACCAGCGTACCTACCGACCAGTACGGTGACACGTTACGGTCTGGACACGGCGGCGGTCGAGACGCTGCGCGATCCGGTTCGCCCGGCCCGCGCGGTGCGGCGCACCTGGCGCAGTGAACCGGGCGGTTTACCCAGACGTTCCCTAGGTATCTGGCGCGTCACGAGGGGGCTGGAGACGATCAATGACGATGCGTACGCGGCGTGTAACCCGTATCACGAGTCCGGGCCGGGGGCTGCGGCGTCTTAGTAGTGACCAACCACGAGGGAGCCACCCCAGATGACCACCGCGACCACGGACCCGCCCGGCGGCCGCACCCCGGCCGCCCGGCCGCCCGCCGACTTCGAGCAGCAGGTCCGCCCCCACCTCGGCCAGCTCTACCCCGCCGCGCTGCGGATGACCCGCAACCCCGCCGACGCCGAGGACCTGGTCCAGGACACCCTCGCCAAGGCCTACGCCGCGTTCGCCCAGTACACCCCCGGCACCAACCTGCGCGCCTGGCTGCACAAAATCCTCGCCACCACCTTCATCAACAGCTACCGCAAGCGCAAGCGCGAACCCGCCATCGCCCCCGGCGCCGACCCCGCCGACGACCGGCACCCCGCCGCCGGCCCGCTCGCCGCCGCCCGCTCCGCCGAAGCCGAGGCCCTCGACAAGCTCACCGACACCGCCGTCCTCAACGCCGTCCGCGACCTGCCCCCCGACTTCCGCACCGCCCTGTGGCTCGCCGACGTCGAGGGCTACCCCTACCGCGAAGTCGCCGCCCTCATGGGCACCCCCCTGGGCACCGTCATGTCCCGCCTGCACCGCGCCCGCGGCAAGCTCCGCCACACCCTCGCCGCCTACGCACCCCCCGCCCCCGCACCCCGCTAACCCCCGAGCCGGCCAGGCCACCCCGCTACCCCGGATCCGATGCGATGGATCCGGGGATCGACCCGGCTCTCCTGGGATGGATCCGGGGATTCATCCGGCCCGAGTTCGCCCGCACGGCAGGACCGGAGCGCTTCGCTGCGAGCTGGTGACCGGAATGCCCGGTTGTGTTGTGTCCGGACAACGCCATGACTGCGGTCAGGACGCCCAGACCAGCCGCCCGGTAGACCGCACTGGCCGCTCATGCACGATTCCGGCCGGCCGCCCGGCCGGCGGCGGCTACTTGAGCAGCAGCGTGCCGATCCGCCGGCCGGCCAGCGCGAGCCCGGCCGCCCCGAGCACGGCCAGGTACGCCGCACTCCACAGCAGCGACGGGCCGACGGCGCCGAGGGTCAGGCCGCGGAGCAGAACCACGCCCTGGTAGAGCGGCGTGCACTCGACGATGACCTGCACCGGCCGCGGGTAGACGCTGAGCGGATAGAACGTGGTAGAGAACAAGAACATCGGGACCGTGGCCAGCATGACGAACTCGAAGTGCTGCCAGCTACGCATGTACGTGGTCGCGGCCATGCCGGCTCCGGCGAACGCGAATCCGATCAGGAGCGCGGTCGGCACGTCCAGAACGGCCCAGGCCGAGTGGACCAGGCCCATCGCCAGCATGATCACCATGAACGCGACGGCGTAGATGCCGCCCCTGATCAGCGCCCAGCCGATCTCGCCGAGCGGGATCTCGTCGGCCCGCATCGGCGTCGCCAGCGCGGAGTCGTAGAGCTTGGCGTACTTCATCCGGAAGAAGACGTTGAAGGTGGAGTCCATCACCGCGCCGTTCATCGCCGAGGTGGCGAGCAGCGCGGGAGCGACGAAACTGGTGAACCCGACCGGGTGGCCGCCAGGCCCGATCACCGTGCCGACCAGCTTGCGCAGCCCGATCCCGATCGACAGCAGGTAGAAAAGCGGCTCGAAGAACCCGGAGATCAGCACGGACCAGGCATGCCGGTAGACCCTGGCGTGCCGCTCGACCAGGTGCGCGCTGCCCCGGCCGCCGAGGCCTGAGCGCCTGGTCCGCAGCAGCGCGACCGGGAGGATACGCAGCGGCAGCGCGTGGATCCGGTCCGGCAGCCCGCGGCCGGCCGGCTGCGGCGCGGCCCGGGCCCCGGTCCCGGTCCCGTCCGACGTCTCGCGCAGGTCAGGCATACAGCCTCCGCCGGTAGGTCCGGTTTCCGACGAAGATTCCCAGCCCTGTCACCGCGGCCAAATATCCCGCGTGCACGGCCGACCCGCCAAGGTTGGCCGTGCCGAGGCTGAGTGACCGGCACAGCGCCACCCCGTGCCACAGCGGCGTCACGTAGGCCAGCGGCCGCACGTACGGCGGCAACTGGGTGACGGGGAAGAACGTGCCGGAGAACAGGAACAGCGGGATGATCCCGAAACGGAACAGCATGGCGAACGAGGTGTCCTTGGTGACCGTCATCGCGTACGCCTCGATCGGGGCGCCGAACGCGAGCCCGGTCAGGACCGCCGCGGGCAGGCAGGCAAGCACCCAGGGCGACCGGACGGCGCCGAACGCCGCCATCACGGCCAGGAACACCGCCGAGTTCATGGTCAGCCGCAGGGTGGTCCAGAGCAGGTGGCCGTGGAAGAGGTCGGCCGGGCGCAGCGGGGACGCGATCGCCGCCTGATAGGTCTTCAGCCACTTGACCGAGCCGTAGACCGGGTACGTCGACTCTCCCATCGCGGTCTGCATCGCGGCGGCGGCCAGCAGGCCTGGCGCGAGGAACACAAGGTAGCTAACCCCGCCGATGCTCGTGGTGCCGTGCCTGTCGACCAGCGTGCCCAGGCCCAGGCCCATGGCCCCGAGGTAGAGCACCGGGTTGAGCACGCCCGAGTAGACCGAGCCCTGCCAGGTGCGCCGGTAGTTCGTCAGCCAGAACCTGAACTGCCTGGTGGCGAGGGACTGCGCCATCAGTCCTCCAGCCGCCGGCCGGTCAGCCGCAGGAAGACGTCCTCCAGGGTGCTTCTGCGCACCAGCGACGTGACCGGCTCGAGGCCGCGGGCGCGGACCGCGTCGAGTGCACCGTCGCCGTCGGCCGTGTAGACCAGGAGCCGGTCGGCCAGCACCTCCAGCCGCTCGGCCGGGACGTCGGCCAGCTTCTCGGCGGCCTGATCCTGTTCGGCGAGGGCGAAGCGCAGCTCGAGCACTTCGGGGGTGGAGTAGGTCTCGATAAGCTGCCGCGGCGACCCCTCGGCGGCGATCTTGCCGCCGTCCATCACCACCAGCCGGTCGCAGAGCTGCTCGGCCTCGTCCATGTAGTGCGTCGTCAGCACCAGGGTCACACCCCGCTGCTTCAGCCGGTAGAGACGATCCCAGACCACGTGCCTGGCCTGCGGGTCGAGCCCGGTGGTCGGCTCGTCGAGCAGCAGGATCTCCGGCTCGCTGATCAGTGACCTGGCGATGGTCAGGCGGCGCTTCATCCCGCCCGACAGCGGCTCCACCTGGTCCCTGGCGCGCTCGGTGAGCTGGACGAACTCCAGAAGCTGCGCCGTCCGCTCCCTGATCAGATCGCGCCGCAAGCCGAAGTAGCGGCCGTAGATGAGCAGGTTCTCGCGGACGGTGAGCTCGACGTCGAGGGTGTCTTCCTGCGGGACGACGCCCAGCCTGGCCCTGATCGCCGGGCCGTCCCTGACCGGATCCATCCCCAGGACGGTCAGCTCGCCACCCGACGGCGGGGAGACGCACCCGATCATCCGCATGGTCGACGACTTCCCTGCGCCGTTCGGGCCGAGGAAGCCGAACACCTCGCCGCGGCTCAGCTCGAAGTCGATCCCGTCGACGGCGGTGAACTCGCCGAATGTCTTCGTGAGCCCCCTGGCGCGGATCAGGATGTCAGGATTAGCCACGTCCGCGACCCTACCTGGGGGTGCTGACAGTGCCGAACGAATAACAGCCAGCAACAAGCCGGGGCGGCGCATGAAACCGGGGATTCGCGCTCTCGGCACCGGGCTCGTTCCGGCACGGGTAATCTTGCCGGCAGTGCATTGACGTCTGGCGGTGCGGGGTAGCACCGCCTGGTGACGCCGATCGAATGGAGGACCACCCTGGTGAGCGGTGTGCGAAGGCTCTACGAGCGTTTCCGGCTGCTGATCCATGAGGGCGCCAAGTTCGGCATCATCGGCGGCATCGGCGTGATCGTCTACAACCTCGTCAACGGCTGGCTGCATTTCGGCCTCCACCGCGGGCCGCTGACGTCGGCCACCGTCGCGGTCGTCGTCACCACGATGACCAGCTACGTGGCCAACCGGTACTGGAGCTTCCGGCACCGCGAGCGCACCACCGTCCCCCGTGAGACCGTGATGTTCTTCGCGCTCAACGGAGTCGGGCTGCTGATCCAGTGGGCAGTGGTCGGCGTTACCTACTACGGCCTGGGCGAGACCGGCAAGCTCGCGAACGTCGTGGCGAACAACGTCGGCATCGGGCTCGGCACCGTGTTCAGGTTCTGGTCCTACCGCAAGTGGGTCTGGGCCGCGCCACAGCCGGCGCCGGCGGGACACGAGGCGATTGAGCCCGCGCTGACGGGGGCATCAGGCCAGGTAGACCAGGCTCCTTCGACCGCAGACGAGGCAAGAAAGCCGCATTGATCAGTACCCGTACTCCGCCCGGGCTCTTCCGGCCGCTCGCCGCCTCATACCGGCGCTTCAGAAAGCTCGTCCACGAGGGTGCCAAGTTCCTGACCGTGGGCCTGATCGGGATTGGCGTCACCAATCTCGTCTTCATCCCGCTGCACGGCCCGCTGGGACTCGGCCCGCTCACATCGGTCACGATCGCGACGATCGTCGCGACGTGCGTCACGTTCCTCGGGAACCGGCACTGGAGCTTCCGGGATCGCCAGGGCGCCGGCACCGCGCGCGAGGGAGTCACGTTCTTCGTGCTGAACGGGGTCGGCTTGCTGATCCAGTACGCCGTGCTCGGGTTCGGCAACTACGCGCTCGGCCTGACGACCAAGCTCGAGAACGTGGTGGCGGTGAATCTCGGGATCGGCCTCGGCACCCTGTTCCGGTTCTGGTCCTACCGCAAGTGGGTGTGGGTGCCGCCCGAGGTCAGCCTGAGGCGGCTGCGGCGCGGCCGGCACCGCAGGGGCCGCCAGCAACTGCTCGCCCCGGGCGCGGACCCCGCGGCGGTCGGCGCCCGGGGCGGGCAGTCCGCCGCCGACGGCCGAGACCGCCGGCGCGAGGGCGTGACCTAGCCTCAGGCACGCCGGTGCCGGGGCGGGCGGCCTTCAGGCGCGGCAGCCGCGCGCCGGTGCCAGCAGCCGGTCGATCGGGACCGCGAGCGCGGCGGCGGCCCGGTGCGCGGTCAGCGCGCCGGTGGCGACCAGCCTGCTCATCACGTGCCCCTCGCGCGACCTGGCCAGGTCCGGGTGCTCGAGCGGGTCGTAGGCGGACGGCGCCTGGACCAGCCCGGCGAGCACGGCGGACTGCGGCCAGGAGAGCCGGGCCGGCTGCCGCCCGAAGTAGCCGCAGCTTGCCGCGGTCAGCCCGTAGTAGCCGTGGCCGAAGTAGGCCACGTCGGCGTACATCCGCAGGATCTGCTCGCGGGTGTAGCTGAACTTGAGCTTGACCCCCAGCGCGACCTCGTACAGCTCGACCGTGAGGCGACCCTTGTGCGGGCCGTAGAGCAGCTTCGCGAGCTGCTGGTACAGGGTGGCACCACCCTGGTCCTGGCCGGTGATGGCCGACAGCGTGACCCGCCAGAGCGCGAATGGGTCGAAGCCAGGCTCGGAGGCGAACCTGTGGTCCTCGGTCGAGATCAGGGCGGCGGCGAACCTGGCGGGCACCGGCGGGCCGGGAAACGCCGCGTGATGCGAGCGCGCCTGCGCCCCGGCCAGCGACCAGGCGTTGCCGACCGACGGGGTTGCCAGCATGATCGTCGCGGCGCCAACGGCGAGGATGGCGATCAGCGCGAGCATGAGCCGCACCGCGCGGCACAGCACGCGGCGCCCGCGGGCTCGCCGCGGCATCGCCGCGCCTGCCACTCCGGGATCGACCGGATACCGTCCCCGCGCCGGCTGATCAAGACCTGACATGCTCACTGCTCACGCAACGACCCGGGCCGGCTTATCGTGCCCGGACCGTCGGCGGAAGAACCCGTCGGGACGCCGGGATTTGAACCCGGGCTCTCTGGTCCCCCAGACCAGCGCCTTAACCAAGCTGGGCCACGTCCCGTTCGCCCTGTCGGACGCACAGATCATAGCGCAGGAAAGGGCATCGGTCGCCGCGGTCGGCCGCGCGGCCGCGAGTCGCGCTACGTGACCAGCGGCAGGCACAGCACGGTCGGCACCCGGTACAGCTCGCCGCGGTTGGCGGCGATCGCCGCGAGAATCAGGAACACCAGGTGCGCGACGACGAACACGATGAACAGCGGGATCAGCAAGAGCAGGGCGAAACCGTGGGTGACCAACGCCAGCAACACGCCGACCACGACGCCGCCGAACGAGTAGATCACGGCCGTGATCCCCATGTTGAGCGACTGAGCGGCGTGGAACCGCACGTACCGCGACTCGTTCATCTTGACCAGGTAGATCACTAGCGGGGCGACCAGGCTGGCGACGAACGCCAGCAGGTAGGAAAGCAGTGCCCAGAGGTGGTCGTCGGACGGGCCCCTCGGGCCGTAGCCCTGGGGTGAGCCGGCGGGGAAGCCCTGGCCGGGGGGCTGGGTGTATCCGGACATGACGTCGTGCGCCTTTCACGAGCAGGTGCTGGCCACGGTAGCGCAC
>DASPZH010000103.1:0-2791 GCA_035636335.1 Streptosporangiaceae bacterium | reverse complement strand
AGTTCGCCGTTCACGGTGGTCGGCACCGACGCCCTGTCCGACCTCGCGGTCGTCAGGGCCGGCGCCGCGACGCCGCCGCCCGCCGAACTCGGCGAGGCCGAGGGCCTGGTCGTCGGTCAGCTCGTGGTCGCCGTCGGCAGCCCGCTCGGGCTGGCCGGCTCGGTCACCGCCGGAGTCGTGAGCGCGCTCGGCCGGTCGCTGCCGACCCGCAGCGGGTCGGCCGTGCGGCTGATCGAGGACGTGATCCAGACCGACGCCTCGCTGAACCCGGGCAACTCCGGCGGCGCCCTGGCCGACTCGGCTGCCCGCGTGGTCGGGATCAACACGGCGGTCGCCGGGATCGGCGTCGGCCTGGCCGTGCCGATCAACTCGACCACCAGGAAGATCATCGCCGCGCTGATGCGGGACGGCCGGGTGCGGCGGGCCTACCTCGGCATCGTCGCCGCCCCGACGCCGCTGCCCGCCTCGCTGCACTCGCGCGTCGGCCGGAAGGACGGGCTGCGGGTGGCCGAGCTCGTCGCGGACGGGCCGGCCGCGCGGGCCGGCCTGCGGCCAGGCGACATCCTGGTCAGCGCGGCGGGCAAGGCGGTGACCACGGCCCAGGACCTGCAGCGGCTGATGTTCGGCGAGGCGATCGGCAAGCCGCTGGAGGTCACGGTGCTGCGCAACGGGGCGCTCGTCGACGTCATCGCCCAGCCGGCCGAACTAGCCGCCGCGTGACCGGCCGGACGTGCCGCGCCTGCGACAATGGGCACACCATGGCCGAGATGCTCCCGGCCGTGCGTAACAATGACTTATGAGCAAGCAGCCGAGTTCGCCGCCTCCGGGTGACAAGCCAGCCCCGACGGCACCGCCGCCCCCGCCGGCCTGGCGGCACTGGCTCTGGCCGATCGCGCTGGTCGCGATGCTGGGGCTGTACTTCTTCCTGCCCATCAACTCGACGAGCACGGTCTCCCTCCCGTACTCGCAGTTCCTCACCGCCGTGCGCGCCAACAACGTCAAGACGGTCAGCTTCGGCAGCGGCTCCAACGGCTCGAACACGACGGTGACGGGCACGCTGCGGAGCGGCAAGAACTTCGCCACCGTGGGGCCGCCCGACACGGCGGCCGTGCGGGCGCTGCTCAAGAAGGATGGTGTCGGCTACTCGTACGCTCCGGCGAGCACCGGGTTCGGAACGACGCTCTTGTCCTGGCTGATCCTGCTCCTGCCGCTGATCTTCGTCATCTGGCTGTTCCGCCGGATGTCGCGGGGCGCGGGCGGGGCGTTTCAGGGCGTCCTGGGCGTCGGCCGGTCCAGGGCGAAGGTGTTCGACGCGGAGCGGCCGAGTACCAAGTTCGCCGACGTGGCCGGATATGCCGGGGCGAAGGAGGAGATCAGCGAGATCATCGACTTCCTGCGCAACCCGGGTCGCTATCAGCGGGCCGGCGCGATGGCGCCACGCGGCGTGCTGATGATCGGACCGCCCGGAACCGGAAAGACGCTGCTGGCCAGGGCGGTCGCGGGGGAGGCCTCGGTGCCGTTCTTCTCGGTGACCGGATCCAGCTTCGTGGAGATGTTCGTCGGCGTTGGCGCGGCGCGGGTGCGCGACCTGTTCAGCGAGGCACGCAAGCGGTCGCCGGCCATCATCTTCGTCGACGAAGTCGACGCGATCGGCCAGCGCCGCGCCGGGTCGGGGGCCGTCGTCGCCAACGACGAGCGCGAGCAGACGCTGAACCAGTTGCTCGCCGAGATGGACGGCTTCGACATGACCCAGGGGATCGTGGTCCTCGCCGCCACCAACCGCCCCGAGGTACTCGACCCGGCGCTGCTGCGGCCCGGCCGGTTCGACCGGCAGATCACGATCCCGCTGCCGACGCTCGATGAGCGGGCCGCGATCCTGGCCGTGCACTGCCGGGGCAAGAAGCTGGCACCCGACGTCGACCTGACGGTCGTGGCCAGGGGCACTCCCGGCTTCTCCGGCGCCGACCTGGCCAACCTGGCCAACGAGGCGGCGATCTTCGCGGTCCGCGGCAACCGGGAGGTGCTGACCGCCGCCGACTTCGACGACGCCAGGGACCGGATCCTGCTTGGCCGGCGGGAGGGCTCCAACGTCCTGCTGCCCGAGGAGAAACACGCGGTCGCGGTGCACGAGGCGGGGCACGCGATCGTGGCCGCCCTGTCCGAGCATGCTGACCCCGTGGCCAAGGTCACGATCCTGCCGGCCGGCCAGGCGCTTGGCGCGACCCAGCAGCTACCGCTGATCGAGCGGCACCTGTACGGCGAGGACTACCTGCGCGACTCGCTCGCCGTCCGGCTCGGCGGGCGCGCCGCCGAGCTGGTCGAACTCGGCCAGGGCTCGACCGGCGCGGCCAACGACCTGTCCACCGCCACCGACATCGCGACCAGGATGGTCAGGGAGTTCGGCCTGTCGGCCAAGCTCGGCCCGGTCGGCTATCCGCAGGGCGGGTCGGTCTTCCTCGGCGGCGGCGGCAACGGCTTCTCCAGCCGGCCGTTCGCCGAGTCGACCCAGGCCTCCATCGACGCCGAGGTCGCACGGTTGCTCAGGGAAGCCGAGCAAACCTCGGTCGGGCTGATCCGCTCGAACAAGGACATGCTGGACGAACTCGTTGACCTGCTGCTTGAGCGCGAGACGGTCGACGGCGCCGATGTCTACCGGATCGCTCGCCGGCCGCTGCCCGAGCACCGGCCGGAAGAAGTGGCCATCGCACCGCGCGCCAAGACGCTCCGACTCGGGACCGCGACGGCTCACCAGGACCACACCGATTACGCAGGCCCCGAGCACACAGGCGGC
>DASPZH010000102.1:0-16321 GCA_035636335.1 Streptosporangiaceae bacterium | reverse complement strand
TTGCGACCAAGTACGGGGCGGTACGCGGTCAGGTCCGTGACGGCGTCGCGAGCTTTCTCGGCGTCTCCTACGCGTCCGGCCCGACGGGTGGCCTGAGGTTCCAGGCGCCGGTGCCGCCCGAGCCGTGGAGCGGCGTCAGGGACGCGACCGCGTACGGGCCCACGCCGCCGAAGCCGGACTACCCCCCGCCGTTCGACACGCTGTTCGCCGAGCCGAACATCGCGGGCGATGACTGGCTGAACCTGAATGTCTGGACCCCCGAGCCCGCCGGTACGGGCCTGCCGGTGATGGTCTGGATCCACGGGGGCGCGTTCGCCAACGGCAACTCGGCGATACCGCTGTATGACGGGCACGCGTTCGCCAGGGACGGCGTCGTGCTGGTCAGCATCAACTACCGGCTTGGCGTCGACGGTTTCGCGCTGCTTCCCGGAGCGCCGGCGAACCGCGGCCTGCTCGACCAGATCGCCGGCCTTGAGTGGGTAAGGGACAACATCAGCGCGTTCGGCGGTGACCCGGCCAACGTGACGATCTTCGGGGAGTCGGCAGGCGCGATGAGCGTGATCACGCTGCTGTCGATGCCCCGGGCGGCGGGGTTGTTCCGCAAGGCCATCGCCCAGAGCGGGGCCGCGCAGGCCGCGGCGGAGCCGGGCGACGCCGCTCTGGTCACGGCCGAGCTGGGTCGCGCACTTGGCGCGGCGGGGGCCGGCGAGGTGACCGCGAGCAGCCTCGCGGCGGTCGACCTGCCCGTGCTCGTCGCGGCGCAGGCCGCCGTCCGCGACGCGCTGTCCGCTGGCCCCGACCCGGCCAGGTTCGGCGCCAGCATTGTGGCGAGCACGATGCCGTTCATTCCGGTGGTCGACGGCGACACGCTGCCCGAGCACCCCTTGGCCAGCATCGCCGCCGGCAGCGGGTCGGCGGTGCCGCTGGTCATCGGGACGAACTCCGATGAGTTCCGCACATTCCTGGTTCCGTCGGGGATGGCCGACCTGGTCACCGAGGAGGTGCTGGCGACCATGGCGGGCGCGGTCGGCGCCGACGAGGAGGTAATCCGTACGTACCGGGCGAACCGGCCCGGATCCTCGCCCGGCGACCTGCTCGCCGCCCTGCTGACCGACCGGTTCTTCCTGCTGCCCGCGGTCGCGGTCGCGGAGGCACGGGCCGACGGCCCCGCAGCTACCTACTTCTATGAGTTCGCCTGGCGGCACCCCCAGGTCGGGGCCGGGCACGGGCTGGACGTCCCGTTCGTGTTCGACAACCTGTCGGCGGAGGGGGCCGATCTGGTCGCCGGCCCGGACGCTCCGCAGGACCTGGCGGAGGACATGCATGCGACCTGGGCCGGGTTCGCCGGTACCGGCGACCCGGGCTGGCCGGAGTTCGGCGCGCGCCGCCTGGTCCGCGTGTTCGACGCCAGCGGCGGCGGCATCGCCGGTGACCCGCGCAGCGACGAGCGCACGAGCTGGCGGCAAGCCTGACCGGCAGGCGCCGTCCTCACCGCGGGCGCCGTCCTGACCGGCAGGCGCCGTCCTGGCCGCCCGGCGATACCGGACGGCTAAGCGGCGCACTCCCGGCAGATGAGCTCGCCCTTGCGGGTCTCAGCAAGCTGGCTCCTGTGGTGCACAAGGAAGCAGCTTGAGCAAGTGAACTCGTCGGCCTGCCGCGGGATCACCCGGAATGACAATTCCTCATTCGACAGGTCCGCTCCAGGCAACTCAAGCGACTCGGCAACGTCGTCCGGGTCGAGGTCGATCGACGTCGACGACTTGTCCATCCGGCGCGCCTGGAGTTCCTGCAGGCTGTCCTCGGTCAGTTCCTCGTCAGTCTTCCTTGGGCTGTCGTAGTCGGTAGCCATGGTGGCCTTACTCCTCATCGTTAAATGTCGTCGCGCGAGTGCAACGCTTTCGAGGCCGCGGTTGTGCCCGAATCCGGCGGGGAATTCTGTCACGTCCCCGTCCGGGGTACACGTAGCAGACCCAAAGCGGCGGTTCGTGTCGCACCGATTTACTCTTAGATCACCGTCAACTACCGCATCCACCCAACCCGAGCGCGCCGCTCACGCGTCGCGCTCCGCATCCAGGCCGGCCAGCAGGTCGTGCAGCTCCGCGAAGAGTGCGGGCCCGCCGCCGATCGTCATCGAGGGACCGGCAGGCTTCCCGGCCAGCCCGCCGACCAGGGCTCCTGCCTCGCGGGCGATCAGGCTACCCGCCGCGATATCCCAGTACTGCACGCCCCGCTCGTAGTAGCCGTCGACGTTCCCCGCCGCCAGCGAGCACAGGTCGACGGCGCAGGCTCCGTTGCGCCGGATGTCCCTTACCCGCGGCAGCACGGCGCTAAGCACCTGACCTTGCACCAGACGGCGGCGGCGCTCGTAGCCGAAGCCGGTGGCGATCAGCGCACGCTCCAGCGGCACACCGTCGTTGCAGGACAGGCGCTCGGAGCCGGCCAGGACCTGGCCGGGCCCGCCGGGGCCGAACTGCCCGGGCTGTCGGGCCAGGCTGGCGCGCCACGCGCCGCCGCCGAGCACGGCACAGACGACCGCGTCCCTGCGCGGCACGCAGACCGACCCGGCCACCACCTGCCCGCCGACCTCGGCGGCGACGCTGACGGCCCAGTCGGGCAGACCATACAGGTAGTTCACGGTTCCGTCGAGCGGGTCGACGATCCAGCGGACGGATGCGTCTCTCCCCGTCTGGCCGCCCTCTTCGCCCAGGATCGCGTCGTTCGGCCGCTCGCCCGCGATCCCGGTCCTGATCAGCCGCTCGGCCACCTGGTCCAGCTCCGTCACGACATCGGTCGGGCTGGTCTTCGTGCCGACGACGGCCGGCCGTTCGTGCCGCCCGGCCAGCATCCGCCCGGCCGCGCAGGCCACCGTGACCGCCAGGGCGAGCAGGGCGTTCCGGTCGGGCTCGGGCCCGGCAGGCATTGGCTCGTTCACGAGGCGGCCCCGACCGGACCGGCCGGCCGGCCGGCGGCCCCCCCGCAGCACCCCGGACCGCACAACGCGGTCGCGCCGGCGCCGAGCACGGCGGCGGCCGCCGCGGCCGGCTCCGTGGCGAAGTCCCTGACCAAGGACGAGATCAT
The DNA here is from genome assembly GCA_035636335.1 of Streptosporangiaceae bacterium. GTDB lineage: Bacteria > Actinomycetota > Actinomycetes > Streptosporangiales > Streptosporangiaceae > Chersky-822. Next base: position 13,243 of record DASPZH010000102.1, on the reverse strand, counting down.
CGCGACGAAGCTGGGATCCGTACCGGGCGTTGCCGCCCTGGCCATCGGCAGGCCAAGCTCGCGCGCGGTAGCCGCCGCCTCGAAGTCGAGGTCGAACACGACCTCCATGTGTTCGCTGACGAACCCGATCGGCACCACGACCACCCCGGGCGAGCCTGCCCGGGCCAGCTCGGCCAGGCACGCGCCGATGTCGGGCTCGAGCCACGGCACCGCCGGCGGGCCGCTGCGGCTCTGGTAGGCCAGCCGCCAGGTTCCGAAGCCGAGCCCCGCGGCGACGCGGCCGGCCACCTCGGCGAGCTGAGCCCGGTACGCTCCCCCGGCCGGGCCGCTGGTCGCGGCCATCGACTCGGGGATGCTGTGCGCGGTGAACACGAGGTCGGCCCCGTCCCTGACGGACTCGGGCAGGCTCGCCCGGGCTCGCCCGGCAGCGTCGGTGAACGCGGCGACGAAGCCCGGGTGACGGAAGTAGGGCGGAATCTTGACGACCTGCGGCGCGTTCTCGCCGACCGCCGCCCGCGCCCGCTCGATGTCGTCCAGGTACTGCCTGCAGCCCGAGTACGAGCTGTAGGCCGAGGTCACGAACGCGACCGCCCGGGTGATGCCGTCGCCGGCCATCCGCCGCACCGTGTCGGCCAGGTAGGGATGCCAGTTGCGGTTGCCCCAGTAAACCGGAAGGTCGATGCCGCTGGCGGCGAAGTCCTTCTCGATCGCCGCTGCCAGCGCACGGCAGTGCGCGTTGATCGGGCTGACGCCGCCGAGAAGCTGGTAGTGCTCGGCTACCTCGGCGAGCCTGTCGTCGGGCACGTTCCGGCCCGCGGTGACGTTGCGCAGGAACGGCATCACGTCGTCGGGGCCCTCCGGTCCGCCGAAGGAGACAAGCAGGAACGCAGCGTCTGTCCTCATGCCGACATCCAACCAGGCAGGACCGGCGCTGCCCCTAGCGGTACTCGGCCGCGTACCGGCCAGCCAGCGCCAGCACCTCGTTCACGTACCAGTCGGCGTGGTTGTACGCGAAGATCGCCTGGCGCAGGCCGTCCTGGGTGGCGGTGGAGGCACCGTCCGCGCACAGCATCCTGGCCGCCGACGGTACGGCGTCGAACGGGTCCATGATGTCCGGCGGGCCCGGCGGCCCGAACCCGTCGATCCCCCACTCCGCCCAGGTGGCCGGCATGAACTGCATCGGGCCGAGCGCGCCGGCGCTTGACGGCCCCATGTTCTGCCCGTCGGCGCTCTCGATCTGGCCGATGGCCGCGAGTATGGTCCACGACATCGCCGGGCAGTACTTCGCCGCCGAGGCCTGGAAGAGCCGAAGATAGCTGGTGATCGTGGTTGGCCGGATATGGCCGGCGGGCACGCGTCGCCCGCGCAGGTCGACGACCCGTGCGGTGGCGCCGAGCACCTCGCGTACCCGGGCGGTCAGCGCGCCGATGCTCGGTCCCGGCGCGCTGATCAGCGCGGCGACCCGGTGCACGAGGCCGAGCTTGCGGGAGACCGCTTGGTTCACCACCAGGTCAACTCCGGCGATGTCCAGCCTGGCCGGACCCGCGAACCTGATCCCGACAGCCGAACTCCCGGCCAGCCGGTAGTCGGCTCCAGTGGTCAGGCCGAGCGACCGTGCCGCCTGACCCGACGCGATGAAGTCGCCGGCCGCGAGCCTGGTCCACAGCATCTGGTTCGACGCCACCCGCAGCGGCACCCACGACCTGAACCGATCGGGGCTGACTCCGATCACGCTGGCGGGCCGGCCGGCCAGCGTGACCTGCGCCCCGTCGAAGGTGATCATCTTCCTGACCCCGCTGATCGCCCGGAGCCCGGCCACGTCGGGCGCGGTCAGGCCGCTGGGCATCACGATCAGCAGGTCGGGCAGGACGATCCCGCTGAAGGTTCCGGTCGAGCCCGCCGTGGTCGCCGACCCGCCCCGCGGGGCCGACTGGGCACCGCCGACCGGGATCACCCCTGGCGGGCTGACCTCGCTGGAGCGGGCGGCCACGCCGCCGGCCGCGAGCGCGACGATCACGACGAGTGTCGACCCGCCCGCGGTGAGCGCGGATCTCGGCAGCACTTTCGCAAGCCACGATCCCATGTCCACCTCATGTTAGCCGCGGGCCGGCCGGCGGACCACCCGCCAGGCCGACCGCGATGGCCGGATCTGATGGACAAAATACCTCGTCGTAGCCTATACGGTCAGGTGGGGAGGTTCGGGCGATGACGCAGCTGCGTGCCAGACGCGGCAACGGGAAACCTGGTTCCGGCCGCTCCGGCTCCGGCCGCATTCCCTACCTGGAACTGCTGCGGACCCCTGGCGCGCTGGCCTTCTCCTCGGCCGGGCTGGTGGGCCGGATGTCGATGTCGATGTACGGCCTCGGCACCGTGCTGCTGATCGCCCTGCTCACCGGCCGGTACGGCCAGGCGGGAACGGTCGCGGCGGCGGGGTCGGTCGGCTACGCGGTGTTCGGGCCGTTCATCGCCCAGCGGGCCGACCGGCTCGGGCAGCGGCGGGTGCTGCTCGGCCAGGCTGCCGTGTTCGCGCTCAGCAGCACCGTGTTCATCGGCTGCGCCGAGCTCGGCGCGCCGTTCTGGACGCTGCTGACGACCGGCATCCTCGCCGGCGCGTCCATGCCGTCGCTCGGCAGCATGGTGCGGACCAGGTGGAGCGCGCTGGTCGACGGCGACCCTGGCCGGCTGCACACCGCGTTCGCGCTCGAGTCCGTCAACGACGAGTTCGTCTTCGTGATCGGGCCCGCCCTGGTGACCGTCCTGGCCACGCAGTTCGCCCCGGCGTCCGGCATCGGAGCGGCCAGCCTGCTCTGCATCGCCGGGACCGTCCTGTTCGCCGTGCAGCGCGGGACCGCTCCGGCGCCGAGGCCGAGACCCGCCCCCGGCGCGTCCGGCCGGACCGGCGGGCCCCGGCTGCCCGCGGCCGGCCTGGTGACGCTGGCTCCCGCGTTCCTGCTGATCGGGGCGATGTTCTCGGCGATCGACCTGAGCACCGTGGCGTTCGCCACCGAACTCGGGCACCGGCCGGTCGCGGGCCTGATTCTCGGCACCTTCGCGCTCGGCAGCGCGGTGGGCGGCCTGTGGTACGGCTCACGGCACTGGCGGGCGCCGATCGGGCGCAGGTTCACGATCACCGCCGCGCTCACCGTGCTCGGCGTGTCGGCCTTCTGGGCCGTGCCCGGGCTGCTCGCGCTCGACGCCGTCGGCTTCGTCGCCGGGCTCGCGATCTCGCCGACCCTGATGACCGGTTACGCCATCCTCGAGCGCCAGGCGCAGCCGCATCGCAGGACCGAGGCGATGGCCTGGCTGAGCTCGACCATCTCGGTCGGCGTCGCGCTCGGCTCGGCCTTCTCCGGCCACATCATCGACGCGCACGGCGCCCGGTGGAGCTTCGTGTTCGCCGCGTGCTGCGGTGCCGCCGGCGTGCTGATCTGCGTCGCCGGGCGGGCCAGGCTGCGGACCGAGCAGGACCAGCAGTCGGCTGAAACTGGGTGCGACCACGTGAAGGAGGACATCGGCCGATGACCAGGCACGACGCGGCTACCTGGCAGAACTGGGCCGGCAATGTCACGGCCAGGCCGGCCCGGGTGCGCACCCCGAGGTCGGCGGCCGAGGTGGCCGACGAGGTCACCAGGGCGGCCGGCCAGGGGCTGCCGGTCAGGATGGCCGGCAGCGGGCACTCATTCACCCCGGTGGCGTGCACCGAAGGCGTGCTGCTGAGGCCCGGCGGGCTCACCGCCGTCCGGTCGGTTGACCCGCAGGCGGGCCTGGTCACGGTGGAGGCGGGCTGCCCGCTGCGCCGGCTGAACACCGAACTGCACGCGCGCGGCCTGTCGCTGACCAACATGGGCGACATCCAGGTGCAGACCGTCGCCGGAGCGACCCAGACCGGAACCCACGGCACCGGGCGGGCCAGCGGCAGCATGGCCGCGCAGGTCGCCGGGCTGGAGCTGGTACTGGCCGACGGCAGCATCGTGACCTGCTCCGCCGACGAGCCGCGGTCCGGCCTGTTCGACGCCGCGCGGGTCGGACTCGGCGCGCTCGGGCTGGTGACCGCCGTGACGCTGCGAACCGAGCCGGTGTTCCTGCTCACCGCCCGTGAGGAACCGATGCGCTGGTCCGAGGTGATCTCCAGACTGCCCGAGCTGACCAGCGAGAACGAGCATTTCGAGTTCTTCTGGTTCCCGCACACCGAAAGCTGCCTCACCAAGCGAAACAACCGGTCGCCCGGCCCCGCCAGGCCGCTGCCCGGGTGGCGGCACTGGCTGGACGACGAGTTCCTGTCCAACTCCCTGTTCGGCGCGACCTGCCGCCTCGGCTACCTGGCGCCCGCGGCGATACCCACGGTGAACTCGGTCGCTAGCCGGGCGCTCGGCGCGCGCACCTACACCGACGCGCCGTACAAGGTGTTCACCAGCCCCAGGCGGGTCAGGTTCAAGGAGCAGGAGTACGCCGTCCCGCGCGAGCACCTGCCCGACGTGCTCGGCGAGGTACGCGACCTGCTGAGAGTCCGGGACTGGCGGATCAGCTTCCCGATCGAGGTGCGGGTCGCGCCGGCCGACGACCTGTGGCTGTCCACGGCCAGCGGCCGTGACAGCGCGTACGTCGCGTTCCACGTCTACCACCCGTCGCCGCACGAGGAGTACTTCCGCGACACGGAGGCGATCATGACCGCCGTCGGCGGGCGGCCGCACTGGGGCAAGATGCACACGCGGGACGCGGAGTACCTGCGCGGCGCGTATCCCAGGTTCGGCGACTTCGTGGCGCTGCGCGACACACTCGACCCGGAGCGCAGGTTCGGCAACGCGTACCTGCGGCAGGTGCTCGGCTCCTGAGAGCGGTTTGGGGCCGGACCGGCCGCGGCCAGCGTGGGCAGGGCCGCCGGCGGGGCAGAATCCTTACGTGCGCTTCATCAACGAACCAAACCATGACCTCACCTACAGTGATGTCTTCCTGGTGCCCAACCGCTCGGCGGTAACGTCCAGGACCGACGTCGACCTCGCCTCGATGGACGGCAGCGGGACCACGATCCCGATCGTGGTCGCCAACATGACCGCCGTCGCCGGCCGGCGGATGGCCGAGACCGTGGCCCGCCGGGGCGCCCTGGCGGTGCTGCCGCAGGACATACCGGTCGATGTGGTCGCCGAGGTCATCGCGTGGATCAAGAGCCGCGACCTCGTCTACGACACGCCGCTCACCCTCGGCCCCGAGGCGACCACGGGCCACGCGCTCAGCCTGCTGCTCAAGCGGGCGCACGGCGGCATCGTGGTGATCGCGGACGGCCGGCCGGTCGGCGTCGTCACCGAGGCCGACTGCACCGGAGTCGACCGGTTCACGCAGCTCCGCCAGGTGATGTCGTCCGAGCTCGTCACGCTGCCCGCCGGGGTCGATCCTGAGCGGGCGTTCGGCCTGCTCCAGGCCGGCCGGCACAAGCTCGCGCCGGTCGTCGGCGAGGACGGCAGGTGCGTTGGCATCCTCACCCGCACCGGCGCGCTCCGGGCGACCATATACACCCCGGCCACGGACGCCGGCGGCAGGCTCCGCGTCGGCACGGCGCTCGGCATCAACGGCGACGTCGCCGGGCGGGCCAAGCAGCTTCTCGACGCGGGTTCTGACCTGCTGGTCGTGGACACCGCGCACGGGCACCAGGAGAAGATGATCTGGGCGCTGCGGGCCGTGCGGTCGGTGTCGCCCGCGGTGCCCGTCGTGGCCGGCAACGTGGTCACCGCGGCGGGAACCGCCGACCTGATCGAGGCGGGCGCCGACATCGTCAAGGTCGGGGTCGGCCCGGGCGCGATGTGCACGACCAGGATGCGGACCGGAGTCGGACGGCCCCAGTTCAGCGCCGTGCTGGAGTGCGCCGCCGAAGCACGCGGGCTCGGCAGGCGCGTATGGGCGGACGGCGGCGTCCGACATCCGCGAGACGTCGCGCTGGCGCTCGCCGCCGGGGCGTCCAGCGTCATGATCGGCTCCTGGTTCGCCGGCACCTGCGAGTCGCCCGGTGACGTCTACCGCGACCCGCAGGGCAAGCTGTACAAGGAGAGCTTCGGCATGGCCTCGGCCCGGGCGGTCCGGCTGCGGACCGCCGCCGACTCGCCGTTCGAGCGAGCACGCAAGGAGCTGTTCGACGAGGGCATCTCGAGCTCGCGGATGTACCTCGACCCGCTGCGTCCCGGCGTCGAGGACCTGATCGACGCGATCATCGCCGGGCTGCGAAGCGCCTGTTCATACGCCGGCGCCGGCTCGGTAAGCGAGCTGCACGAGCTCGCGGTCGTCGGAACGCAGAGCGCCGCCGGCTACACCGAGGGGATGCCGCTGCCCGCCGGCTGGTGATGCCGGAGTTGCCGAGCGCGGGACCGGCCTGTCATTCTTTGCGGACCCGCCGGAAGAACGCCCACCGGAAACACCCAGGAGTGCCATGTCCCGGCCGCGCCTGTTCCACGGCATCGCGCCGGCCGCCGGCTGCCTCGCGGCCGCCGCTGCGGTCGTGCTGGCCGGCCCGGCGATCAGCCGGGCCACCGCCAGCCCGGCCACCGCCAGTCCCGCGCACCAGCCGCGTTCGATCGCCGCGCGCGCCGCGGAGCTCGCCAACGCGATCACGGGCAAGCAGCTCTGGGGGCGCAGGCAGTACAGCCAGCGCCCGATCGCCAGCATCACCAAGGTGATGACCGCGCTCGTGGTGGTGCGGTCCGGGCACCTGAACCGGCACATCGCGATCACCGCGGCCGACGAGCGGTACGCCCGCGACCACGACGCGACAAGCGCCGGCCTGCACCCCGGCGACGTCCTGACCGCCAGGCAGCTTCTCTACGCCATGCTGCTGCCCTCCGGCGCCGATGCCGCGCTCGCGCTGGCCAACAGCTTCGGTCCCGGCTGGCGTGCGTTCGTGCGGAAGATGAACGCGACCGCACGGAAGCTGCGCCTGGTCGGCACGCACTTCACCAACTTCGACGGGCTGCCGTCGACCGACGTGTCCACGCCCAGGAACCTGCTGCTGCTGGGCGAGGCGGCGATGCGCCGGCCGGTCATCGCCACCGTGGTCAAGCACCGGCGCCACCTGCTGACCGGGACGCCGCGTCACCACCGCTACCTGTGGCTGAACACCAACCTGCTGCTCGGCCACTATCCCGGCGCGATCGGGATCAAGACCGGCTGGACCATGGCGGCCGGCGAGTGCCTGCTGTTCGAGGCGACCCACGGCCAGCGGACGCTGATCGGCGTGGTCCTGGACAGCGCGCCGACCAAGACCGGCGCGGTCTTCTCCGACGCCGCACGCCTGCTCAACTGGGGCTTCGGCGCGCACCATGCGGTGACGGTGCCCAGGCCGCCGGCCGGCGTTCCGGCCGAGTAGCTCGCGCCGGCGCCCGGCCGGCCGGCCTGCTGACCTAACCTCGGTGGCATGACAGCACCACCCCTCGCGCCCGGGCCTGCCGTCTCCGCCTCGGGTCCCAGCGTGCTCGTCGTCGAGGACGACGTCGGCATCGCCACGCAGCTCGTCCGGGGCCTGACCAGGGGCGGTTACCAGGTCGAGCACGTGACGACCGGCGGCGCGGCACTGGACCGCAGCGTCCCCGACGTCGTCCTGCTCGACCTGGAACTGCCCGACGGGGACGGCGTCAACGTCTGCCGGAAGCTCCGGGAGCGATCCCCGGTCGCGATCATCGTCGTCACCGCCTACGGAGAGGAGTCCGACCGGGTCAGCGCGCTCGACGCGGGCGCCGACGACTACCTGGTCAAGCCGTTCGGGCTGGCCGAGCTCCAGGCCAGGATCCGGGCCGTGCTGCGCCGGGTGCGGCCGGGCGGCGAGCTGATCAGGCACGGGCCGCTCACCGTCGACCTGCGCACCAAGAAGGTGACGGTCAACGGGCAGGAGGTGGCGCTGACGCCCAAGGAGTTCGACATACTCGATTGCCTCGCCCTCGACCCCGGGCGGGTGGTCGGCAGGCAGGAGGTACTCGAGTCGGCCTGGGACGCGCACTGGTACGGGCCGACCAAGGTGCTCGACGTCCACGTCGCCGCGCTGCGCCGCAAGCTCGGCGTGCCCGGCCTGATCGCGACGGTGTACGGCCGCGGCTTCAGGCTCGGCGAGGTCTGATGGCGCGCAGGATCGCGCTGATCGTCATCGCGCTCGTCGCGGTGCTGCTCGGCGTGGTCGCCGTGCCGCTCGGCCTGCTTACCGCGAGCCAGGACAGGCACGAGTTCCGCGACGACACGGTCACCGCCACGGCCACCGTGTCCAGCGTCGCCGAGGAGTTCCTCGATGATCACGCCACCGGGGCGGCGCTGGCCAGGTCCATCGCCGGGCTCAGCCGCCGCGGCGACGTGGTGGCCGTCTACGACGCCACGGGCCGCCGGGTCGCCGGGGCGACGTCGGTGCCCGGCGTCACGCCGGCGCTGATCGGGACCGTGCGCGCGGACCAAGGGGCGCGGACCTGGCCCGCGGCCGAGCGGCTGGCCGTGCTGGAGCCCGTGACCAACGACAAGGGGACGGCGCGGCTCGGCACCGTGGTCCTGTCCAGGTCCACCGAGTCGCTCGACCACCGGCTCGCCGTCCTGCGGGCCTGGCTCGCGCTGGTATCTGCCGCCGGGCTGCTGACCGCGGTGCTCATCGCCACCGCGCTGGCCCGCTGGGTCAGCAGGCCGCTCGGGGCACTGGAGTCCGCCGCCCAGGATCTCGGCGACGGCGACTTCGAGGCCCGGGCGCGGGCCGACGACGGCCCGGCCGAGGTGCGAAAGCTGGCGGCGAACTTCAACTGGATGGCCGCGCGCCTGGAGGCCCTGGTCAGCGGGCACCAGGCGATGATGGCCGACGTCTCGCACCAGCTTCGTACGCCGCTCGCGGCGCTGCGGCTGCGGCTCGACGTGCTCGCGCAGGAGATGCCCGACCCGCTGGCCGACGAGCTGGCCGGCGCCCAGGACGAGGTGGCCAGGCTGTCACGGCTGGTCGACGGGCTACTGGCCGTGGCCAGGGCCGAGAACGTCACGACCGCGCCCGTCCCGGTTCCGGTACACGCCGTGATCAGGGATCGCTCGGCGGCCTGGCGCCCGGCCGCGGAGGAGAAGTCCGTGGAGCTGAGCGCGTCGGCGGCCGAGCCGCTCACCGCCAGGCTGGGCGAGGGCCACCTCGAGCAGATTCTCGACAACCTGCTCGCCAACGCGCTGGAGGCGACGCCGGCCGGCGGCCGCATCGGGGTCAGCTCGGCCGCGGCCGGAAGCAGGATCAGCATCGTCGTGGCGGACAACGGGCCGGGGATGAGCCGCCAGCAGCAGCGGGCCGCTTTCCGGCGCTACGTGTCGGCCACGCCCGGAGGCACCGGGCTCGGCCTGGCCATCGTGCACCGGATTGTCACCTCGGACGGCGGGACCGCCGAGCTGTCCGACACCGAGGGCGGCGGGCTGACGGTCACGCTCGACCTGCCCGCGGTGGCGCGCGACCGGGTCGCCAGGCGGCCCGGGCTCTCCCCCGCGGCCGGCCGCGATCTTTAGCACCTCTGAAGATTTCCTGAACCGGTTCCCCAGGCTCGGTCGGGCAGGCTATGGATGCCCGACTCGATGAGGAGGTCCCGCCCATGCGCTGGCCGCAGCAGAGCGCCATCATGCGCAGAGACGAGAATCTCGCCAGGACCCGCCGGCTGTCGACCTGGATCGCCGGCGGCGCGACCGCGGCGAGCCTCGGGCTCGCCGCGGCGCTGGGGTTCGCCCTTCCTGGCCACGCGGTCACCGCGGGAGCCAAGCCGGCGAGCCAGTCGGGCGCCGGATCGGGTCAGGGCAGCGGATCTGGCCATTCCGGGCAGGGCACACGATCGGGACAGCACCGCCGCGCTCTCGCGCCGCCCACGCAGCCGCCGGCCAGTTCCAGCGCGCCGCCCGTGGTCTCCTCCGGCGGGTCGTGACCGAATGACCAGGTCTCTATGAGCGCCGGGCATCTTCTCGGCGCGCCGTTCACGTCGGGGTCGACGCTGCTGTGGTACTCGACCCGCGCGACGGGGCTTGTCGCCCTCGTCCTGCTGACCGGCACCGTGATGCTCGGGGTGGTCGGCACCGCCAGGGCCGGGTCGGCGCGGTGGCCGCGCCTGGTCACCGCGGGCCTGCACCGGAACCTCGCGCTGACCTCGATCGCCCTGGTCGGCGTGCACGTGCTGACCACCGTGCTCGACCCGTTCGCGTCGATCAGCCTGGTCGCCGCGTTCATCCCGTTCAGCTCGCCGTACCGGCCGCTCTGGCTGAGCCTGGGCGCCGTCGGCTTCGACCTGCTCCTCGCCGTCCTGCTCACCAGCCTGCTCAGGCACCGGCTTGGCCACCGCGCCTGGCACGCCGTGCACCTGCTGGTCTACCTGAGCTGGCCGGTAGCCCTGTGGCACGGGCTCGGCACCGGCACCGACACCAGGCTGTCCTGGGTGCTCGGCATCAACGTCGTGTGCGTGGCCGCGGTCGGCTGGGCCGTCTGGTGGCGGCTCTCGCTGGCGCCCAGCCCGCTGACTAGAGCCGCCGGCCTGCTGACACTGGCGGTGCTGCCCCTGTTGACCCTGGTGTTCGTGCTTTTCGGGCCGCTGCAGCCCGGCTGGGCGCGGCGCGCCGGAACCCCGGTCAAGCTGCTCGGCAGCCAGAGCCAGGCACCGGCCGGGTCCGCCGGGCATGCCAACCCAGGCGTGCTCGCCGGCGCGCCGTTCCGCGGTCATCTGTCGGTCACGGGAGGGGCCGGCCGGCGGACGATCACCATCACCGGGCGCACGGTCACCGTGCCCGCGGACAGCTTCATGATCGTCCTGCGCGGCACCCCGTCGGGCAGCGGAGTCAACCTGACCGGCGGAACCGTGCGGTTCGGCAGGCCGGGAACGGCATCGGGCTACTCCGGGCCGGTCGTGAAGCTGTCCGGCCAGGAGCTTTTCGCAACCGTGTCGGGCCCGGGCGGGCAGCGGCGGGCGCGGTTCACGATGACCATCAACGGCTCGCTGGTGACCGGAACGGTCAGCCTGAGCGCCGCCTCGGGGGAATGAGCATGGCACGACACGGCGGCACGACCGCCCCGCAGCACGTCGCCCGCACCGCGTCGCACCGGGCCGACCGGCTCGGCCCGACCAGCCGGCTGACGCTGTCCAGCCGGCTGACCGCGGGCTGGCACGACTCGGAGGAGCCTGCGCCGCTTGGCACGCACCTGGACAGGTACGGGCCGCTGCCGCAGCACGGCACCGGGCGGCACGGCGTCCTGATCGACGCGGTTACCCAGGCCGGGCTGACCGGGCGCGGCGGGGCGGGCTTCCCGACCGGCGTCAAGATGGCTTCGGTGGCCTCGCGGCGCGGCCAGGCTGTCGTGGTGGCCAACGGCATGGAGAGCGAGCCTGCCAGCGAGAAGGACAAGGCGCTGCTGGCCCGCGCCCCGCATCTGGTGCTCGACGGCGCAGTGCTCGCGGCGAGCGCGGTCGGCGCCGGCACCGTCCACGTCTGCCTGCCGCGGAGCCGGGACTGGCTGATATCCATCGTGGCCGATGCGGTCGCCGAGCGCGAGCGGTTCGGCGACCGCTTCCCGGTCGGCATCGAGGTGCACGGCTTGCCGCACCACTACGTGTCCAGCGAGGAAACCTCGGTCGTGAACTGGCTGAACGGCGGCGAGGCCAGGCCGACCGCCGTTCCGCCGCGGCCGTACGCCAAGGGGGTAGGCGGCAGGCCGACGCTGCTCGACAACGTCGAGACGCTCGCCCACGTGGCGCTGATCGCGCGGTTCGGGCCCGCATGGTACCGGCAGGCCGGCCTCGCCGACGCGGCAGGAACCATGCTGGCCACGATCTCCGGCGCGGTGGATGCGCCAGGCGTCTACGAGGTCGAGGTCGGCACGCCGATCGGCGAGGTGCTCGGCCTGAGCGGCGCCCGGCACAACGCCGGCCCGCTGCTGATCGGCGGCTACTTCGGCACCTGGCATGACGCCCAGGACGTGGCCGGCCTGCCGCTGGCGACCACGACGCTGCGGCAGGTCGGCGCCTCGCCGGGGGCCGGCGTACTGGTGGCTCTGCCCCCGGACGCGTGCGGGCTGGCCGAGACGGCGCGGGTACTCGCCTGGCTGGCCGGCCAGCGGGCCGGCCAGTGCGGACCCTGTGTTTTCGGGCTGCCCGCGATCGCCGACGACTTCGCCCAGCTAGCCAGCGGCCGCCCGCAGGGTCAGGTACTCGACCGGCTGGACCGGCGGCTGTCGACGGTGAGCGGCCGGGGCGCCTGCCGGCATCCCGACGGTGCCGTGAGGCTGGCCAGATCAGCGCTCAGCGCGTTCGCGGCCGACGTGAGGTCGCACGTGTCCCGGCGGGTCTGCCTGTCGGCCGGGCGCGGCCAGCAGCGCAGCGCCGTGCTGCCCATCCACCGGCCGGCGGATCTGGAGGCCTGGCGATGAGGGAGCCGCGATGAGGCACCGCCTGGCCGTGAACCCGATCGCCTGCACCGGGCACGGGATCTGCGCGGAGCTGCTACCTGAGCTGATCGGACTCGACGAGTGGGGCTACCCGATCCTGGCCGAGCGCGACGTGCCGCACGACCTCGCGGCGCTGTCCCGGCGTGCGGTCCGGCTGTGCCCCGCGCTGGCGCTGCGGCTGGAGCCCGCGAGCGCCGAGCGCCGGGTGCCGACCGACGGCACGCGGGACCCGGCCGCGGCGGGCGGACGGCACAACGGCCGGACCGTGCGCAGGGCGGCGGGCCCGCGGTGAGCCTGCGAACCGCTCCGAGACACCGCAAGGGCACCGGCGACCGGACCGGGCAGGCCGAGGGAAACGAGAAGCTCACCGCGATGACGGGCGCGTTGCTGCTGGTGCTGCTCGCCGCCGAGGGCGTCACGATCCTGTTCAAGCGCGAGCTGATGACCCTGCACTTCTTCGTCGGCATGCTGCTGGTCGGCCCGCTGCTGCTGAAGCTTGGCTCGACTGGCTACCGGTTCGTCAGGTACTACACCGGCTCGGCGCCGTACGTCAGGAAGGGGTCGCCCGCGCTGCTGCTGCGGCTGCTCGGCCCGGTCGTCATCGCCACGTCGGCGGGCGTGATCGGCTCGGGGGTCGCGCTTGCCCTGGCCGGGCCCGGCGCGACCGGATGGATCTTCGTGCACAAGGCCACGTTCGCGGCCTGGTTCGGCGCGATGACCATTCACGTGCTCTGGTACGCTCCGCGGCTGCCGCGGCTGCTCGCGAACGGGTCACCGGGCCGGGACCGGCTGAGCGCGGCGCTGGCGGGAGCCGGCCGGCGGTGGCTGTTGCTCACCGCGGCGCTGGGA
>DASPZH010000101.1:0-9732 GCA_035636335.1 Streptosporangiaceae bacterium | reverse complement strand
GGTATTCGACGAGCCGCTGCGGTTCGACATCACCCGGTCCCCGAACCCGCACGTCGGCTTCGGCGGCGCCGGCCCGCACTTCTGCCTTGGCGCGCACCTGGCCAGGCGGGAGATCTCGGTCATGCTGCGCGAACTGTTGCGGCGCGTGCCGACGATCCGCGCGGCAGCAGAGCCCGACCGCCTGCTGTCGAGCTTCATCAACGGGATCAAGCACCTGCGGTGCGACTTCGGCTGATCCCGCCGGCGACCAGGGGCCGGGACCGGGTCACTTGGTTCGGGTTCTGTCGGATCTCACATAAACCCCGCATCTTCCCTTCAGCCCCATCGGGCATCCTTGGACCCGCGCCGCCCGGCGCAGCACGAGAGCCGCCCGGCGCAGCACCGCGGCACGTGCCGCAGACGGCAAGTAAGGGTGTCTTCCGTGAACGAGCATTCCCCGCCAGCCAGCCAGGATCCGACCACGCCGGGACCCGATACGACCACGCCGGGAGGGGGCGGCGCGCAGCATGGTCCCGCCGCGCCGCGGCCGCGCATGCGGCCCCGCGCGGGGCAGGTCGCCGCCGCGGCGACCGGACGCACGGCCGGCTGGCTGGTCGCGGCCGCTCTCGCCGGCTCCCTCGTCACGCTGCTGCTCGCCCCCGGCCGGACCTCGCCGTCGGGGCTGGCGGTAGTCCCGAACCACCGGGTCGCTTTCTTCGCACCGGGTGCCCGTCCCGGCGGGCAGCTCCGGCCGGGCAAGCGGGTCTCCGTCCACGTGCCTCCGGGAGCGAAGATCGTCACGATACCCGGCCGCGTCCAGGTCACCCTGCCCGCGAACGTGCCGACCTGCGGGTTCGTCGTTCCCGGCGGCCAGCCGTACTACGTCCCCGCCGGGCCGCCGGGCTGCGTCCGCGCGGGGCTGCCGGGCTGCGTCCCCGCCGGCCGTAGGACGGTGTACGTCCCCGGCAGGCCGCTGCCGTTCTACTTCCGCGGCAGGCGGCCATTCGCCAGGGGTGTCATCGTCGGGCCGGGCAAGCGCGCCTTCCGCCTCCGTCCGCCCGCGCTGAAGCGCATCATCGGCAAGGCCGGGCGACCAGGCGGACCGGCCCGGCGGATAACCATCCACGTGGTACCGCCCGGGCGACTCGGCCGCCCGGGCGGGGTCGCGATCGCCGGCCTCGCGCCCGGCTGCGCGATGGTCATGCCCGGCATGCGCTACCCAGCACAGCCCAGCTCAGCCTCGGCCAGCCCGTCGCCAGCCGCTAGCTGACTCCGTCGGGACCGGCCGGCTCGCCACTCCCCTGGCAGCCGGCCGGTCCCACGGTGCACAGGGTGCGAACAGGATCATTTGGCGAACGCGCTCAGTCACTAAGCCGAGCCATTCTTGTAACTAGCTGTAGTCATGCCTGCGTAACGTGTATAACTAGAACCCCAAGCGGCGCTCAGCCCGGCTCCTGCCGGACCCCGGGACCGCGGCGCTTGGGTAGGGGGAAGCCGCACGTCGCGGAGGGGGACCTTCGTCCGGGGGGCGCGGTGCCGCCCTGGCCTATCCGCCGGGGCATGGCACGCGCATGTGACGGGGGTCGTGGCGAGTGGCCGGGTCATTGTCCTGCGGACGGGGCCGCACGGGGGCGCGGTGCCGTCCGCAGGACAAGATCCACCCGCAGCTACGAACAGCCCGCCGCACGCGGCGGGCCCGGGCGGCCGCCGCCTGGCCGCGCATGCCTGCCATCCTCGGCCCGTCAGGCGGCGGTGAGCACGACCGGGCCATCCTCGGTTACCGCGATCGTGTGCTCGACGTGCGCGGCGCGGCTGCCGTCGGCCGACCGGATGGTCCAGCCGTCATCGTCGATCTGGTATTTGTCGCTGCCGCCCGCCATGAACCATGGCTCAATGGCAACGACAAGCCCGGGGCTCAGTCTCATGCCGCGCCCGGCCGTGCCCTCGTTGGGCACCGAGGGCGCCTCGTGCATGGAGCGGCCGACGCCGTGACCGCCGAAGTCCGTGTTGATCCCGTAACCCGCGGCCCGGCCGACCGCGCCGATGGCAGCGGAGATGTCGCCGATCCGCGCGCCGGGCACAGCTTGTGCGATGCCGGCCCGGAGCGCGGCCAGGGCGGCGGCGATGAGCCGGCCGTCCGCCTCGCTCGGCGGTCCGACCGTGAATGAGATCGCGGCGTCGGCGACCCACCCGTCAAGTACCGCCCCGCAGTCGATGCTGACGAGGTCGCCCCTGGCCAGCCTGCGCCGATCGGGGATCCCGTGCAGGGCGGCGTCGTTGACCGAGGTGCAGATGACGGCGGGGAAGGGCACGGGTGCGAAGTCGGGCTGGTAGCCGAGGAACGGCGAGCCGGCGCCGGCGACCGCGAGCACGGACCTGGCGACCTCGTCGAGCTCGGTCAGCCTGGTCCCCGGCGCCGAGCGGGCGCGCACGGCGGCGAGCGCCCTGGCCACCACCTGGCCGGCGGCGCGGATCGCCGCTATCTCACCTCTGGTCTTGATCTCCACCACGCCGCATCGGCCCCTCAGGGCAGCGCGCTGATCTGGCTGGCCAGGGCGAAGTCGGCCGTCGTCAGGCCGCCCGCCGAGTGGGTGGACAGCGTCAGCGTGACCGTGTTCCAGGAGATGGCGATGTCCGGGTGGTGGTTCGCGGCCTGGGCCAGGTGGGCCACGGCCCCGACGTACACGATGGCGTCGCGGAAGTCACCGAGCTTGACCGTCCGCGTGATCGCGTTCCCGGCCCGTTCCCAGCCTGCGACGCGGCCGAGGCCGGCCGTGATCTCGTCTTCGCTCAGCAGTGTCATCGTGCCATCCTCCCAGCCGGCCCCTAACCACGGGCCGGTAACCACGGGCCGGTAACAGCCGGCCAGTTTCTTCTGCCCGGCACAACGATAGGCTTGGCCAGCACCGCGCGACAGCACCACGCATCGGCACCGCGCGCCGCGGCGGCGCCCGCCCGCCACTGGCGCGGTCCGCCGCCGACCGCGCGCTGCCGACTTCCCGCCGTATCCGGAGCCGCAGATGCCAGATCCGCAGTCCCCGGCGCCCAGGCGCACACCGCTGGACGCCGTGCACCACGACCTCGGCGCGACCATGACCGACTTCGCCGGCTGGCTGATGCCGCTGCGGTACGGCAGCGAGACGGCCGAGCACAAGGCGGTCAGGACCGCGGCCGGGCTGTTCGACCTGTCGCACATGGGCGAACTGGTGGTCACCGGCGACGGCGCCCCGGCGGCACTGGACTACGCGCTGGTCGGGCAGGCCTCGGCGATCGCGCCCGGCCGCGCCAGGTACACGATGATCTGCGCGCCGGACGGCGGGGTCATCGACGACCTGATCGTCTACCGGCTGGCCGACACCGACTACCTGGTCGTCGCCAACGCTTCCAACGCGGCGACCGTGGCCGCCGCGCTCGCCGAGCGGGTGGCCGGCCGCGGCGCCGCCGTGGCCGACCGCACCGCCGACTACGCCCTGATCGCCATCCAGGGCCCCCGGTCAGCGGGCATTCTCGCCCGTGTCACCAGCACCGACCTGGACCAGGTCCGCTACTACGCGAGCTACCCCGCGACGGTGGCCGGGTCCGGCGCGCTGCTGGCCAGGACGGGCTATACCGGCGAGGACGGGTTCGAGGTCTTCGCCGACCCGCGGGACGCCGTCCGGGTCTGGCAGGCGCTGACCGAGGCCGGCGCCGGCGACGGCCTGGTCCCGGCCGGCCTCGCCGCCAGGGACTCGCTCCGGCTTGAGGCGGGCATGCCGCTGTACGGAAACGAGCTCGGCCGGGACGTCACGCCGTTCGACGCGGGCCTGGGCCGGGTCGTCAAGCTCGACAAGCCGGGCGACTTCGTCGGCCGGGCCGCGCTCGCCGAGCGGGCGAGCGCGGACCCGCAACGCGAGCTCGTCGGCCTGATCGGCCAGACCAGGCGGGTTCTCCGGCACGGCTACCAGGTCCTATGGGATGGTGAGCCGTGCGGGGTGGTGACCAGCGGCGTGCCGTCGCCCACGCTCGGCCGGCCGATCGCGATGGCCTACCTGACCCCGAAGGCGGCGGCGCAGGCGCGATCCGCCGGCAACGGCCAGGGACGGCTCGCGGTCGATGTCCGCGGCAGCGCCGAGCCCGCGGCCCTCGTACCGCTCCCGTTCTACCGGCGGCCGGCCGGGAACTGACCGTTCCGGCGCGTCCCGAGAGTTTGGCCCAACCAGACCTGCCCGTCTGACCGGCACGAGAAGGGTGGCACTATGAGCGTTCCTGAAGAGCTGTACTACACCGCCGAGCATGAGTGGGTAGCGATCTCCGACGCGACGGCCAGGGTCGGGATCACCGACTTCGCCCAGCGGGCGCTCGGGGACGTGGTCTACGTCACCGCGCCCGCCCAGGGGACGCGCGTGACGGCCGGCGAGCCGTGCGGCGAGGTGGAGTCGACCAAGTCGGTCAGCGACATCTACTGCCCGGCCGACGGCGAGGTGACCGAGATCAACCCCGAGATCGACGACGACCCGGGGCTGGTCAACTCCGATCCGTACGGCGCCGGCTGGCTGTTCAAGATCAAGCTCGACGGCGGTGACCAGCTTCCGCCAGGCTTGCTGTCGCCCGCCGAGTACACCGCGCTGACCGCCGAACAGCAGTGACGCCGGCCGCCTGGGCAGACGACCTGAGCCGGCTCAACGCGGCGACCGCCGATCTTGAGCCGCCGTTCGCGGTCGTCGACCTGGCGGCCCTGCGATCCAACGCCGCCGACATGACCCGGCGGGCGGCCGGCACGCCGATCAGGCTGGCCAGCAAGTCGGTGCGGTGCAGGCGGCTGGTCGGCGACGCGCTGGCGATGGACGGCTTCCGCGGGGTGCTGGCGTTCACGCTGCCCGAGGCGCTCTGGCTGGCTGACTGCCTGACCAGCGACGACATCGTGGTCGCCTACCCCACCGCCGACCAGGCGGCCCTCACCAGGCTGGCGGGCCATCCGCAGGCGGCCATCGCGGTCACCGTGATGGTCGACTCGGTCGAGCACCTGGACCTGATCGCTCGGGCGGCCGCGGCCGCCGCCGACCCGCGGCCGGTCCGGGTCGCCATCGACATCGACGCCGGTTACCAGGCGCTCGGCGAGCGGTTCCGCGCGGGTGCCAGGCGCTCGCCGGTCCGCACACCGGCCCAGGCCGTCGCGCTCGCGCGAGCGGTCGCGAGCCGGCCCGCGCTGAAGCTGGCCGGACTGATGGCGTACGAGGCGCAGATTGCCGGGGTCGGGGACGACCCTCCGGGCCGGCCCGCCTACGCCCGGGCCGTCCGCGCCATGCAGCGCCGGTCGGCCGCCGAGCTGGCCGGCCGCCGGGCGGCGATCGTCAAGGCCGTCCGCGAGGTGGCGCCGATCGAGTTCGTCAACGGCGGCGGGACCGGCTCGATCGCGACGACGGCGGCCGAGCCCGCGGTCACCGAGATCGGCGCCGGGTCCGGGCTGTACCAGCCGGGCCTGTTCGACGCGTACCGGGCGTTCTCCGGGCGCCCGGCCGCCCTGTTCGCGCTGCCGGTCGTCCGCCGCCCGGGCCCCGGAGTGGTGACCGTGCTCGGCGGCGGCTACCTGGCGTCGGGGCCGGGCGACGCGGCCCGGCTGCCGCGCCCGCACCTGCCCGGCGGGCTGCGGCTGGACGGCAACGAGGGCGCCGGGGAGGTGCAGACGCCGCTGCTCGGCGCGGCGGCCGACGACCTGCGGATCGGCGACCGGGTCTGGTTCAGGCACGCGAAGGCCGGCGAGCTGTGCGAGCGGTTCAACCACCTGCACCTGGTCGATGGCGGTGCGGTAACCGCGACCGTGCCGACCTACCGCGGCGAGGGGAAAGCCTTTCTGTGATCGCTGAGCCGGCCCTGCGACCACTCAGTCGGCGGTCAGTGCCCGCCTGCGCCGGTCGAGGAAGTCGCGCTCGGCCGGGTTCGCGGTCAGGGCGCGGGCGGCGTCGTAGGCCCGCGCCGCCTCGGCGCCGCGGCCCAGCCGCCTGAGCAGGTCGGCCCTGGTCGCGTGGAACGGGTAGTAGGAGCCGAGGTCGAGGCCGTCGACGGCGGCCAGGCCGGCCTGCGGCCCGGCCACCTCGGCGAGCGCCACGGCCCGGTTCAACGCGACCACGGGCGTCGGCGCGCACGTCATGAGCTGGTCGTACAGCGCGAGTATCTGAGCCCAGTCGGTCTGGGCGGCCGTCGGCGCGTCGCTGTGCACCGCGCCGATCGCGGCCTGGATCTGGTACGGGCCGGGCTGGTTGCGGCGCAGGCAGCGCCGGACCAGGCCCTGGCCCTCCTCGATCATTTCCCGGTCCCACCGGGACCTGTCCTGGTCGGGCAGCAGCACGAGCGGCCGCCCCGGAGCGGTTCGCGCCGCCCGGCGCGAGTGCGTCAGCAGCAGCAGCGCCAGCAGGCCGAGTACCTCGGGCTCGTCCGGCATCAGCTCGGCCAGCACGCGGGCCAGCCTGATGGCCTCGTCGCAGAGGTTCAGCCGGATCAG
Source organism: Streptosporangiaceae bacterium (assembly GCA_035636335.1). Lineage (GTDB taxonomy): Bacteria > Actinomycetota > Actinomycetes > Streptosporangiales > Streptosporangiaceae > Chersky-822. Next base: position 3,275 of record DASPZH010000101.1, on the reverse strand, counting down.
GCTGTCACCATCACTGGCCGTGTGGCCCTCGTTGAACACCAGGTAGATGACGGCGAGCACGGCGGCGAGCCGGTCGGGCAGCTCGGCGTCGCCGGGAACCCGGTACGGGATGCCCGCCGCCTTGATCTTCTTCTTGGCGCGCACGATCCGCTGGGCCATGGTTTTCTCAGGCAGCAGGAACGCGCGCGCGATCTGCGGCGTCTGCAGGCCGCCGAGCAGCCGGAGGGTGAGCGCCACCTGGGCGGTGCGGGCCAGCGCCGGGTGACAGCAGGTGAAGATCAGCCGCAGCCGGTCGTCTCTCACCGGACCCAGCTTCCCGGGCGGGTCGTCGTGACCGTATAGCAGGTCGGCCTGGGCGTGCCGGTCATGGCGCGAGGCCTCCCTCCGGAGCTGGTCGATAGCGCGGTTCCTGGCCGTCGTGGTAATCCACGCGCCGGGGTTCGGCGGCACGCCGGCGGCCGGCCAGCGATCGACGGCGACGGCGAAGGCCTCCTGGACCGCTTCTTCGGCGATGTCAATGTCGCCGAAGAAGCGGACCAGGGTCGCGACGCACCGGCCGTACTCGCGCCGGAAGTAACCTTCGATCTCGCCGGGGCCGAGCGCCATCGCGGTGAGCTAGTTCTCCGGCTCGTCGGCGAACGGCCGGACCTCGACCGGGGCGGCGCAGGCCCTCGTCGCCTTCGCGGCCCAGGCCAGCGCCTCGTCCAGGTCGGCGGCACTGATCACCCAGAACCCGCCGAGCTGCTCCTTCGTCTCCGCGAACGGGCCGTCGGTGGTCACCACGTCACCGTCGCTGGCCCGCACAACCGTCGCGGTCGCCGGCGGGTGCAGGCCGCCGGCGAACACCCAGGCCCCGCTGGCCTGGATCTCGGCGTTGAGCGCGTCGACGTCCTTGTAGGCCTGCTGCGTCGCCTCCGGCGACGGCTGCGGCTCACCCTCGACCATGTACACGGAGAGCAGATACTGCTTCATGATCTCGTTCCCTTCCCGGTGCCTGGCCGGCGTCCTGGCCGGCTCTCTACCCTCGCTACGAACGCGATGGTCCCGGATCGACACCTGGCGCGGACTCATTTACCTCCCCCGGGTGCGCGTCATGGCCGCTTCCGATCGCCGGTCAGCACCATTGTCGCAGGAGCGCCCGGTCACCGGGTCAGCGCCAGCTTCCCCGCGGCGCGCTGGTGACAACTGCCCAGAATCGCGACAGGCTAGTGATCTGATCATCAAACCGGAGCCGAAAGACAGGACCAGATGGCAGACCTGCTGACCCTGTACGCGTCAACCCAGCCCGACAAGCCGGCCGTCATCGACGACCAGGGCGGCGCGGGCATCGTCTCGTGGACCTACGCTCAGCTCGAGGGCGAGGCGAACCGGCTGGCCAACGCCCTGGCGTCGCTCGGGATCGGGCGCGGCGAGAAGATCATCTGGTGCGGGCCCAACTCACCGCAGGTTGTCGCGGTGGTGAACGCCACCAGGAAGATCGGCGCCGTGGCCGTGCCGCTGAACTACCGGCTGACCCCCGAGGAGGCGCAGTACATCGTCGTGCACTCCGACGCCTGCGCCGCCTACGTCGACGCCGAGTACGCGCAGCTTTTCGCGACGCCGGGCGGCGAGCAGCTCGGCAACCTCCGGCACGTGATCGTCTTCGGCGGCACGGCGCCGGCCGGCCTGCTGGGCGAGGACGACATCCTGGCGGGCGCGTCCGCCGAGCCTCCGGGAGTCGAGGAGCCGGAGCTCGGCGGCGCGACGATGATCTACACGTCGGGGACGACCGGCAAGCCTAAGGGCGCTTACCGCGACATGACGGACCAGAGCACGGCCGTCGCCCTGATCGGCTTCATCGGCTACACGCCCGACGACGTCTACCTCACCTCGGGCCCGCTGTACCACAGCGGCCCCGGAGCCTTCATGAGCGTCGGTCTCGCCCTCGGCCAGACGATCATCCTGCAGCGCAAGTTCGACCCGGAGGACTGGCTCCGCCTGGTTGACACCTACCAGGTCAGCTCGACGTTCTCGGCGCCGCCGCTGATCCGGCTGGTGTGCGCGCTGCCGGCCGAGGTCAAGGCCCGCTACGACCGCTCCTCCATGAAGCGGATGCTGGCCAACGCCGCGCCGTGGAGCTTCGCGCTGAAGCAGGCCTACGTGGCCGACTTCCCCGCCGACTCGCTGTGGGAGCTCTACGGCTCCACCGAGCTCGGCGTCAACTGCGTGCTCGAGCCCAAGGACCAGATGCGCAAGCCGGGCTCATGCGGCAAGCCCGCTCCCGGCGTCGAGATCAGGCTGCTCGACGCCTCTGGCGACGAGGTGACCGGCACCGGGCCCGACCATGCCGGGGAGCTCTTCGTCCGCTCGACCGGGGTCTTCAGCCAGTACTACAAGCAACCGGACAGCTACGAGGCGGGCCGGCACGGCGAGTTCCACACCGTCGGCGACATCGCCTACGCCGATGACGAGGGCTACCTGTACATCTGCGACCGCAAGAGCGACATGATCATCTCGGGCGGCATGAACATCTACCCGGCCGAGGTCGAGGCGGCGCTCGAGCAGCACCCGCAGGTCTTCGACGTAGCGGTGTTCGGCATCCCGTCCGAGAAGTGGGGCGAGCAGGTGCACGCGGCGGTGGTGCCCGCGCCGGGGGTCTCGCTGTCCGAGGCCGACGTCATGGCCTTCGCCCGCCTGCACCTCGCCGGGTACAAGTCGCCGCGTTCGGTGTCGTTCATGGCCGAGCTGCCGCGGACGGGCTCGGGCAAGCTGCTCAAGCGCCAGCTTAGGGCGCCGTACTGGGCCGGGCACGCCACCAAGGTCGGCTGACCGGCGCGGGGCAACCTGTCGCCCAGAGGTCGAGGAATCCGCTCGGGGTCCGCCTGCGGCCGGGCATGGTCATCTTGAACGGCCCCGCCAGAACCTGGCTTCCTCGGCCTTGTCATTCATGCGGTCTCCCCGGCACCGGATTCCGGTTCGATGGCCTGCTCGATACCGTGCTGGCTGAGCAGTGCCCGCAGCAGCCGCACCTCGTCGTCGAGCCGACGCACCGTCTCGGCCAGCGATGACAGACCGGGGTGGGTGGCTGACCATTGCCGCTGTTTCGACTCCTTCTCGGCGCGCAGCACTCGCTCGGTGTTCCGCAGGACGGCGGCCTGCTCATAGTCCTGGGCATCCGCTGCCGCATGCTTCTCGCCGAGTGTCCGCACGATCGCCTCATCAAGCTCGCTCACGTCGGGCCCGAACCCGACCCGCTGCTCCACGACCGTCAGCCGGGCCTCGACTTCCTTCAGCTC
>DASPZH010000100.1:0-5587 GCA_035636335.1 Streptosporangiaceae bacterium | reverse complement strand
GTTCTGACCGAACGTCGCGTTGTCGGCGGCGATGGTCAGGTCACACAGCAGGTGCAGAACGTGCCCCCCGCCGATGGCGAACCCGTTGACCGCCGCGATGGTCGGCTTCGGTACGTCGCGGATCACGCGGTGCAGCGAGTCCACCTCGAACAGCCCGCTCTGCGAGGGCCCGTAGTCGCCCGTCTCCATCCGCTGCTTCTGGTCGCCGCCGGTGCAGAACGCCTTGTCGCCCGCGCCGGTGAGGGCAATGACGCCGACCTCGTCGCTGATCCAGGCCCGCTTGAACGCCAGCACGAGCTCGTCGACGGTGCGTGCGCGGAAGGAGTTGTAGCGCTCCGGCCGGTTGATCGTGATCCAGGCGAGGCCGTCTTGGACCTCATACGTCACGTCGGTGAAGTCATCCATCGACCTTTCGTCCTTCCTCGTTGGCTGACGCCGGCCTGGCCGCCGCTAAGCCGCGGGACCGCGCGGTCGGCGGATTCGGCCTGACCATTTGACTCTAGTGGCTTGAGCGGCCGTTATCAAGGGAGGGACTGCGGGATGTCGGGCCCTCCGTCTTGACATCGGCGATTTGGCCTGACCATAATACCCTTGACTGGAACGCCCTGCAGGCTGACGGAGGAGCGGCGAAACTAGTATGACGATCGAACTGACCGTGGCCGAGCTCGCGGACGTCACCGAGCTGGACCTGGGTGCGTCGCCGTGGCGCCGGGTGGAGCAGCGCAGGGTCGACACCTTCGCCGACGCGACCGACGACCACCAGTGGATCCACGTGGACCCCGAGCGCGCGGCGCGCGGCCCGTTCGGGTGACCGATGCGTGCTGTCGTGCAGAGACGTTTCGGTGGCCCGGAGGTACTGGAGCCGGAGGAGCTTCCTGACCCGGTCCCCGACCGGGAGTGGTCCGTCGTATACCTGAGGGCCTCGGCCCTCAACTGGCACGACGTGCTGGTCCGGCAGGGCAAGTACGGCTCGCCGCTGCCGCACGTCCCCGGTGCCGACGGCGCCGGCGTCGACGTCGAGACCGGCGACGAGGTCTTGGTGTTGCCGTCGCTGTGGTGGGGTGACGACGAGTCGGCTCCGGGGGCGCGGTGGGAGATCCTCGGCGACCATCGCCCTGGCACCTATGCGGAGCTGGTCCGCGTCCCGCGCGAGTGCGTCGTACCGAAACCGCGCAATCTGAGCTGGACCGAGGCCGCTGCGCTGCCACTGGTGGGCCTGACCACGTACCGGGCCTTGTTCTCCCGGGGACGACTGCGCGCGGAGGAGTCGCTGCTCGTGCTCGGTGCCGGCGGCGGGATCGCGACCATGGCGGTGTCGCTCGGCGCTGCGGCCGGCTGCGAGGTGGTCGTCACCTCCTCGTCGGCGGCGAAGATCGAGCGAGCGCGTGAACTGGGCGCCGCCGGAGGAGTCCGGTACGACGAGCCCGGCTGGCCTGCGGCGGCGAAGAAGCTGTCTCCCTGCGGCAAAGGCTTCGACGTCGTCCTGGACCCGGTCGGCACCTGGGCCTCGTCGCTCGCCGCCATGCGGCCGGGCGGTCGGCTCGTCGTGCTGGGTGCGTCTCGCGGCGAGCGGGTCGCGCTGGACGTCAGGCCGTTCTACTTCGGTCAGTTCGACCTGCTCGGCACCACGATGGGCAGTCCGCGTGACTTCGCCCGACTGCTCCGGTTCCTCGACGAGCACGACGTGCCGCCACCGGCCGTCGACCGGGTCTTTCCGCTCGGCGAGGCGGCCGCCGCGCACCGGCATCTGGAGAGCGGTGGCGGCTTCGGCAAGGTCGTCCTCGAACAGTCTGCGCCGACGGAAGGACCCGAGCGATGACCGGCTTGGTGCGCTACGCGGTGGACGACCACGCCGTCGCCTTCGTGACCCTCGACTCGCCCGGCACCCGCAACGCCCTCAGCGAAGAGCTGCTCGACGACCTGCTGTCGGCACTCGCCGGCGCAGGCGCTGACGACGGTGTCCGCGCGGTCGTGCTCGGCTCGTCGCATAAGCGGATCTTCTCGGCAGGAGGCGACCTGAAGGCATTCGCCGGAGACGCGCCGACGATCACCAAGTACGCCGGACTCGACCGGTTCCCACGCCTCTACCAGGCGATCAGCGGCCTCGGGAAGCCGGTCATCTGCGCGGCCGGCGGAGATGTCCTCGCGGGCGCGCTCGGTCTCGCGCTGGCATGTGACCTGGTGATCGCCAAGGAGGGCGTCCGGTTCGGCTGCCCGGAGATCAACGTGGGCGTCTTCCCGTTCATGATCTCGGCATTGATCTACCGCGACGTCGGCCGGATGAAGGCCAATGAGCTGATGATGATCGGCGAGCCCATCGACGCCGCCGAGGCCGCCCGGCTCAACATCGTCAACGCCGTCATCCCGGCGGCGGAGTTCGACACCGTCGTCCGCGCCTGGGCGCACAAGGTGGCAGCGAAGTCGCCGCTGCTGATGCGAATGGGGAAGGACGCCATCAACGCGACACGCGACCTGAGCCTGCCCGACGCGCTGTCCGCCCTGCGCGCCCAGCTGGCCCTCGCCTTCACCACCGAGGACATCGTCGAGGGCGTGGCGGCGTTTCGCGAGAAGCGTGAGCCCGTCTGGAAGATGCGCTAGCACGAGAGCAGGAGACTCATGAAGATCGTCGTCTGTGCGAAGTTCGTGCCGGATGCCACCGCGGACCGCCGCTTCCGCCCCGAGGACCACACGGTGGACCGGGCCGGCGTCGACGGGTTGCTGTCGGAGCTGGACGAGAACGCCGTCGAAGCCGCGCTGGCCATCAAGGAGGCCGGGTCCGGTGATGGCTCTGCCACGGAGGTGACCGTGCTCACGGCCGGGCCGGAGCAGGCCGCGGATGCGGTGAGGAAAGCGCTGCAGATGGGCGCCGACGCCGGGGTGCACGTAGTGGACGACGCGATCCATGGTTCGGACGCGGTGGCGACCTCGCTGGTGCTGGCGAAGGCGCTGGGCAAGCTGGAGCCCGACCTGGTGGTGTTCGGAATGGAGTCCACCGACGGCACGATGGGCGTGGTGCCCGCGATGGTCGCCGAGCGGCTCGGCCTGCCGGCGGTCACGCTGGGCTCGGAGGTGACCGTGGACGGCTCGACGGTGCGGATCCGCCGGGATGGTGACGCCTCAAGCGACACGGTCGAGGGCACGCTGCCGCTGGTGCTGAGCGTGACGGATGCGGCGAACGAACCCCGGTACCCGTCGTTCAAGGGGATCATGGCGGCGAAGAAGAAGCCGGTGCAGACCTGGTCGCTGTCCGATCTCGGAGTGTCGGCCGATGAGGTCGGCGGTTCGGTGGCGTGGTCGCAGGTGACCGGGGTGACAGCGCGGCCGCCCCGGACCGCGGGCACGATCGTCACCGACTCCGACGGCACGGGCGCCGCGCAGCTCGTCGAGTTCCTGTCCACCAACAAGTTCCTCTGAGGAGCAGCCGAGTCATGCCGAACATCCTGGTTCTCGCCGACCATGTCGGTGGCACCGTCCGCAAGACCACCGCGGAGCTGCTCACCATCGCCCGCCGCCTCGGCGAGCCGGTGGCAGTCTGCATCGGGGACGGCGTCGAATCGGCCCTGCCGGCGCTGGGTCGCTACGGCGCGGCGAAGGTGATCGCGTTGACCAACCCGGAGCTGTCGCAGTACCTCGTCGCGCCGAAGGCTGAGGCGCTGCAGCAGGTGGCGCAGAAGGTGGAGCCGGCGGCGATCCTGATCTCGTCAAGCCCGGAGGGCAAGGAGATCGCCGCCAGGCTCGCGGTGAAGCTGGAGTCCGGCTTGATCACCGACGCCGTTGACGTGCAGCCTGGTGACGGCGGCCCGGTGACCACGCAGTCGGTGTTCGCCGGCCGCTACGTAGTGCAGGCTAGGGTGACCAAGGGTACGCCGATCATCACGGTGAAACCGAACGCCGCCACCCCCGAGGCCGCGCAGACTGCCGGGGCGCAGCCGGAGGTCGAGGAGTTCGATGTGTCGATCTCGGACGCGGCGAAGACCGCGCGGATCACGGCGTCGAGGCCGCGGGAGGCGACGGGTCGTCCGGAGCTGACCGAGGCCGCGATCGTGGTATCCGGCGGCCGCGGCACCGGCGGGGACTTCGGCCCGATCGAGGCGTTCGCCGACTCCCTCGGTGCGGCGGTGGGTGCGTCCCGGGCCGCGGTGGACTCCGGCTGGTACCCGCACGCCTACCAGGTCGGCCAGACCGGCAAGACCGTCGCGCCGCAACTGTACGTCGCGGCCGGCATCTCCGGCGCGATCCAGCACCGGGCCGGCATGCAGACCTCAAAGACGATCGTCGCGATCAACAAGGACACCGAGGCCCCGATCTTCGAGCTCGCCGACTTCGGCGTGGTCGGCGACCTGCACAAGATCCTCCCGGCCGTCACCGACGCCGTCACGAACCGCAAGGGCTGACCCCCGGTGGCCAGCTTCAACACGCTGATCGTCGAGCAGGCCGCACAGCGCGGCGAGCAGACGTTCGTCTTCGACACCACGACCTCACTGACTGTCGTAGAAGGCCTCGGCGGCTGCGTCGAGAATCCTGCCGTCCTGATCCACGCCCGGACGCTACCACGGTTGCTTCACTCGACTTACCTTTTGGTCTGACCTATAGTATAGTTTGAAAGTCGGATCGAGGAGGTGGGTGACGCATGGATCTCTCGGACTCTCCGGACGAGGCGCAGTTCCGGCACAACCTGCGCGCCTGGCTGGAAAAGAGCCTTCCCGAGCTGCCCTGGCCCGAGCCCGCGGACCTGGTTGAGAAGGCGCCGTTCTGGCGGCAGTGGCAGGCGATGCTCTTCGAGGCCGGGTACGCCGGGCTGACCTGGCCCCGCGAGTACGGCGGGCAGGGGCTGGACGAGCGGATGCGCGCGATCTTCGGCGAGGAGTGCGATCTGGCCGGGGCGCCGGAGCGGCTCAACACCATCGGGGAGGACTTCGCCGGGCCGACCATCGCCCACCTCGGGTCGCAGGCCCAGAAGCGGCGCTTTCTGCGGCCGATTCTCACCGGCGAGGAGATCTGGTGCCAGCTCTTCTCTGAGCCCGACTCGGGGTCCGACCTCGCCTCGCTGCGTACGAAGGCCACGAAGGTCGAGGGCGCCTGGCGCATCCAGGGGCAGAAGATCTGGACCAGCCGGGCCCAGCTCGCGGCGCATGCGATCCTGCTGGCGCGCACGGGCGGTGGGCCCCGCCACAAGGGCATCACCTACTTCCTGCTGCCGATGGACAGCGAGGGCGTCACAGTCCGGCCGCTCGCCCACTTGCTCGGCGAGGCGGAGTTCAACGAGGTCTTCCTCGACGATGTGTTCCTGCCCGACGACGCCGTCGTCGGGGAGGTCGACGGGGGCTGGGCCGTTGCCATGGGCACCCTCGCCTTCGAGCGGGTCGCCATCGCGACCGGCAGGGTGAACACCACCAAGGCCGTCGAGGACCTCGTCGCCGAGATCCGGCTCATGACCGACGACGCGGGCAAGCCGCTCGGCGCCGACCCGCACGTCCGGCAGCGGGTGGCCGACCTGTGGGCGCGGGCCCTGGTGCACCACACCATCAGCCAGCGGGTGATCTCCGGCGCGGTCGCCGACGGGCCGCCCGGCCCGGTCACCTCGATC
>DASPZH010000099.1:0-2095 GCA_035636335.1 Streptosporangiaceae bacterium | reverse complement strand
CCGGGGCAGCCGGGTCGCTGCGGGACCGGGGACATCAGGGCGAAGCAAATGGAAACTCAGTCAAGCGGAGCGCGTCTGCGGGAGCCGGCGCTAACCGCCCCTTTGAGCAGGATGCCATGGAATCAGAAGGATCAGGGCAGCTCAGCATGATCAGCGAAGGCACCTCGGGGCCAGGCGGGGGTACGCCGTCGGTCGGCCAGGTGACCGGAACCCCGGACGGTGGCCGGCGCGGGGCGGCGGTCGCGGACCCCGGCGCAGGCCCGGCCAGCGGCGCGGTCGCCGACCCGAGCGGCGGTGCCGGGCAGAGCGGCGGCACGCCGGCCGGAGCGGGTGCAGTGACCGGTGGCACGTCGGCTGACGCGGGTGGACGTGGCGGCGGCGCTCCGGCCGGCGAACAGGCCAACGGCGCTGACTTCGGCCGCGGCCAGGATGCGAGCACGGCCGCCGGGCGCGGCGCTGTCGGCCGGGACGGTGCCGGCCGGGAGGGTGCTGGCCGGGACGGCGCTGGCCAGGACGCAGCCGGCCAGGACGCAGCCGCGGGCGCGGTTGGTAGCCAGGATCGGGCGGACCGGGCCGGTCAGGACGCGGGTGCTGGCGGCAGCCAGGATGGCGACTCGGGCTCGGCCCGGCGCGATCAAGGGTCGCGCCGGGATGGCCAGCGCGGTGACCGGCGCGGTCGCGGCAACGGCCGCAGGGACGACGTCGGCCGGGCCGCCGCTGACGGCTCCGACCAGGCCCGCGACGCCGGTCGCGGCGACCGCGGCGAGCAGCAGGGGCGCGGCGACCAGCAGGGGCGCGGCGACCAGCAGCGCGACTCCGGCCAGCAGCGCGAGTCCGGCCAGCAGGGGCGCGGCGACCAGCAGGGTTACCGTGACGGCGGCCGCGACGACGATCGGGACGGCCAGTCCCGCCGGAGCAGGGACCGTGACCGGTTCCGCAACCGCAACCAGGGCACGAACAGGCGCCGGGAGCGCGGCGGCGGCGACTCCGAGCCGGTGATCTCCGAAGACGACGTGCTGATCCCGATCGCGGGCATACTCGACGTCCTCGACAACTACGGCTTCGTGCGCACGACCGGATACCTGCCGGGCGCGAATGACGTGTACGTCTCGCTGTCCCAGGTGCGCCGGCACGGCCTGCGCAAGGGCGACGTGATCGAGGGCGCGATTCGCCAGCCCCGCGAGGGGGAGCGGCGGGAGAAGTTCAACGCCCTGGTCAGGCTCGACAAGATCAACGGCCTCGACCCGGAAGAGTCGAAGAGCCGCGCCGACTTCTCCAAGCTGGTTCCGCTCTACCCGCAGCAGCGGCTGCGCCTGGAGTCGGACCCGACGATCATGACCACCAGGATCATCGACCTGATCAGCCCGATCGGCAAGGGCCAGCGCGGGCTGATCGTGTCGCCGCCGAAGGCGGGCAAGACGATGATCCTGCAGGCGGTCGCGAACGCGATCACCAAGAACAATCCCGAGTGTCACCTGATGGTCGTCCTCGTCGATGAGCGGCCCGAGGAAGTCACCGACATGCAGCGCTCGGTCAAGGGCGAGGTGATCCACTCGACCTTCGACCGGCCGGCCGAAGACCACACGATGGTCGCCGAACTCGCCATCGAGCGGGCCAAGCGGCTGGTCGAGATGGGGCACGACGTAGTCGTGTTGCTCGACTCGATCACCAGGCTCGGCCGCGCCTATAACCTGGCCGCCCCGGCCAGCGGGCGGATCATGTCGGGCGGCGTGGACTCCACCGCGCTGTACCCGCCGAAGCGGTTCTTCGGCGCGGCCAGGAACATCGAGCACGGCGGGTCGCTGACGATCCTGGCGACGGCCCTGATCGAGACCGGCTCGCGCGCGGACGAGGTCATCTTCGAGGAGTTCAAGGGCACGGGCAACATGGAGCTGCGGCTCCGCCGCGAGCTCGCCGACAAGCGGATCTTCCCCGCCATCGACGTGGACGCGTCGGGCACCCGTAAGGAAGAGCTGCTGATGACGCCCGAGGAGCTCAAGATCGTCTGGCAGCTCCGCCGGGTGTTGCACGCACTCGAGCCGCAGCAGGCACTCGAGGTGCTGATGGAGCGGATGAAGGAGACCAAGAGCAACGT
>DASPZH010000098.1:0-5361 GCA_035636335.1 Streptosporangiaceae bacterium | reverse complement strand
GATGCAGCTCGGCGCCGACGGCGTGTTCGTCGGCTCGGGGATCTTCAAGTCGGGCAACCCGGCCGCGCGGGCGGCGGCGATCGTCAGGGCGACGACGTTCCACGACGACCCCGACGTGATCGCCAAGGTGTCCCGCGGCCTGGGCGAGCCGATGGCCGGCCTGAACATCGACGCGCTCCCGCCCGAGCAGCACTACGCCGGACGCGGCTGGTAGAGCTCCTCGCCTGGGTCGGGCTCCCGGCGGTCGCGGTCGAGCACCGCGGCGACCAGCCCGGCCGTGTCGGTCAGGTCGGGCAGCGCGGCATGCGGGAGCGCAGCCTCCAGCTCGGCCAGCGAGAACTGGCCGGTCGCGATGCCAACCGCCCGGGCGCCGGTGCGCAGCGCGGCCTCGATGTCCAGCGGAGTATCGCCGACCAGCACCGTGGCCGTGCCGCCGAAGTCGGCCAGGTACGCGGCGGCCGCCCGGGCCCTGGCCAGGTGCACGAGCTCGGCCCTGACCGCGTGCTCGTTGCCGTACGCGCCGACGTCGAGGTCGAGGTGGGCGGTCAGGCCGAGCGGCGCGAGCTTCGCCTCGGCGAGCGGCCTGACGTTGCCGGTTAGCAAGGACTGGACAACGCCGGGCAGGCCGGCCAGGGCAGCGAGCGCCGCGGCCGCCCCGGGCAGCGCCGCGCCGGAGGCGGCGACCAGGCCGGTCACGCCGGGCGCGAGCCTGCCAAGCGCCGCCTCGAACGCGCCGACCTGGCCGGCCGGATCCGGTATCCCGGCCAGCGTGAGCGTGTCGAGCGCGATCGCCCGGTCGGTCCGGCCCGCCATGTTCGCGTCGGCCGCGGGCTCGGGCAGTTCCCGGCCGTACAGGTCGGCGAACGCGGCCTGGTAGAGGCGCCGCCCGACGTCGGCGGCGTCCACGAGCGTGTAGTCGACATCCCAGAGCACAAGAAAACCGGACACGTGTCGGGAGGTTACCAGCGCCGCCCCGGCCGGCCCGGGGCTAGACTCGCGAACGTGCCAGGCCGGATTCGTGACGAGGACATCGAACTCGTCCGTTCCCGCTCTCCCATCGCCGAGGTTGTCGGAGAGTACCTGCAGCTTCGCAGCGCCGGCGGCGGCTCGGTGAAGGGCCTGTGCCCGTTCCACGAGGAAAAGACGCCGTCGTTCAACGTCACCCCGGCGCGCGGCCTGTGGTACTGCTTCTCCTGCGCCGAGGGCGGCGACGTCATCGCGTTCGTACGCAAGATCGACACTCTCGACTTCACCGAGGCGGTGGAGCGGCTCGCGGCCAGGGCCGGCCTCGAGCTCCGCTACGAGCAGGGCGGCCACGTCCCCGGCCAGGACCGGTCGAGGCGGCGCAGGCTGCTCGAGGCACACCGGGCGGCCGCCGACTTTTACGCGCAACAATTGCCTGCCGCCGGTGCCGGCCACGCGAGGGAGTTCCTGTCCTCCCGAGGCTTTGATATCGCCGACGCGCAGCGGTTCGGCGTCGGCTACGCGCCGGACGACTGGGAGGTGACCACCAGGCACCTGCGCGGGCTGGGGTTCACCGAGGACGAGTTGCTGGCCGGGGGACTCGCGGGCCGCGGGCGGCACGGCCTGACCGACAAGTTCCGCGGCAGGCTGATCTGGCCGATCAGGGACCTGGGTGGCGACGTGATCGCGTTCGGCGCCCGCAAGCTGGCCGCCGACGACAACGGCCCCAAGTACCTGAACACGCCGGAGACGCCGATCTTCAAGAAGAGCTCGGTGCTCTACGGCGCCGACCTGGCCAAGCGCGACATCGGCCAGCGCAGGCAGGTCGTGATCGTGGAGGGGTACACCGACGTGATGGCCTGCCACCTGGCCGGCGTCGCGACGGCGGTGGCGACGAGCGGCACCTCGTTCGGCGAGGGCCATGTCGCGATCCTGCGGCGGCTGCTGATGGACGACAGCCAGCTTCGCGGCGAGGTGATCTTCACGTTCGATGGCGACGCGGCCGGCCGCCGGGCCGCGTTGCGCGCGTTCGGCATGGAGGAGCGGTTCGTCACCCAGACCTTCGTGGCCGTGCAGCCCGACGGGCTCGACCCGTGCGACCTGCGGCTCAAGCAGGGCGACGCCGCGATCAGGGACCTGGTGGCGAGCCGGCTGCCGCTGTACGAGTTCGCGGTGCGCGCCGCGCTCAGCGACTTCGACCTGGAGTCGGCGGAGGGCCGGATCTCGGCGCTCAATGCCGCCGCCCGGATCGTGGCCAGGATCAAGGACCACGCGCTGCGCAAGGTCTACGCAGGCAAGGTGGACCGCTGGCTCGGGCTGATGGACGAAGACCTGGTGCTGAAGCGGATCGGCGAGCATATTCCGCGCCGACGGGGCCGCGACCGTCCGGGCGGTCCGGGGCCCGGCCCTGATACGGGCCATCGCCCCTGGCAGGCCGGTTCCGGTGATTCCGGGCGCCGTGACCAGGAAGGCCAGCCCGTGCCGGGGGCCGTCCGGCCGGGGCCGGCCGGCTACGACCCGGCCGACCCGGTCGTCAACCTGGAACGGCAGGCGCTCAAGCTGGCCATCCAGCGCCCGGCGCTGCTGGGCCCGGCCTTCGACGGGATCGGGCCCGAGGCGTTCATCGCGCCCGCGCACCGGGCCGTGCGGGAGCTGGTCGCCGGATGCGGCGGCGTCGCCATGGCCGGGTCGGCCCGCGAGTGGGTCGAGAAGCTGCTCGCGGCCGCGCCGAACGACAATGCCCGCATGTTCCTGACCAGGCTGGCCGTGGAGTCCGTCGAGGCGCCGGGCGCCGACGGCGAGCCGGACGCCAGGTTCGCCGACGACGTGCTCACCCGGATCGAGGAACTGGCCGTCTCCCGGCAGATCGTCGCGGTCAAGGCCAGGCTCCAGCGGATGAACCCGGTGACCGAGCAGACCGAGTACAACCGCATGTTCGGCGATCTCGTCGCCCTCGAGCAGCGCCGCAAGCTGCTGTCGGAGCGCACGGACGGCTCGTTATCCGCTCCGTGAGGGGGATGCTCTTTACCAGGCTGAGGACGACGTCAAACTTGCCGTCAGGTGACAATTTTCAAACCGCGCGACGCTGCGTAACTGACGCACACTGTTGTCCATGACTCCTGTGCTCACGGTATCCGCTGAACAGGTCACCGAGCTCGTCTCGCGAGCGCGGGAGAACGGCACCGTCGCGCTGGCCGACCTCAACGCGGCCTTCGACCGCTGCGAGCTGATGCCCGAGGTCATCGACGACGTGATGCGGATGCTCGCCGACGACGGCGTCGAGATCGTCGACGCCGGACCCGACGAACCGGACGAGACTCGCCGCGGCGACGAGCCGGACCGGGCCCGCCGGTCGGGAACGTCCGACCTGGTCAGGATCTACCTGCGCGAGATCGGCAAGGTGCCGCTGCTGACCGCGCAGGACGAGGTCGAGCTGGCCAAGGCCATCGAGGCCGGCCTGTTCGCCAGGGAGATGCAGCACGGCGGCTGCAAGGTCGTCGGCGCGGGGGCGAACGGCGCCGAGCTCACCATGATCGCCGACCTGGGCGACCACGCCAGGCAGCGCCTGATCGAGGCCAACCTGCGGCTCGTCGTCTCGATCGCCAAGCGGTACATCGGCCGCGGCATGGTCTTCCTCGACCTGATCCAGGAGGGCAACCTGGGCCTGATCAGGGCGGTGGAGAAGTTCGACTATACCAAGGGCTACAAGTTCTCCACCTACGCCACCTGGTGGATCAGGCAGGCGATCACCAGGGCGATCGCCGACCAGGCCCGCACGATCAGGATCCCCGTGCACATGGTCGAGACCATCAACAAGATGGCGAGAATCCAGCGCCAGCTACACCAGGACCTGGGCCGTGAGCCCACGCCGGCTGAGGTTGCCGTCGAGATGGGGATCCCGGTCGACCGGGTGGCGGAGATCCAGCGGATCGCGCAGGAACCGGTCTCGCTCCAGGCGCCGATCGGCGAGGAGGACTCGGACCTCGGTGACTTCATCGAGGACGCCGACGCCGTCGTGCCGATGGAGGCGGCCGCCTTCATGATGCTGCAGGACCATCTCGAGCAGGTGCTCGACACCCTGTCGCCGCGCGAGCAGCGCATCATCCAGCTTCGGTTCGGCCTGATCGACGGCCACCCGCGGACGCTGGAGGAGGTCGGCAGGGACTTCGGCGTGACCAGGGAGCGGATCAGGCAGATCGAGTCGAAGACCCTGGTCAAGCTGCGCCACCCGGGCCGCTCCCAGATGCTGCGCGAGTACCTGGCCTGACCCGGCACCCGCCCGTGCGGCGGCCCGGCGAGCCGCCCGGCGAGCGGACCGGTTCAGCTCGGGCGATGCTCGCCGAAGTTTCCGTTAACCGGAAGAAAAGGGCGGTTGTCGTCACTGCCCGTTCGCTTGGTCATCTCGCCGTTGCCGGAAGCCGGGGACGCCGAGCCGCGTGAGCGGCCAGCGGCCGGGCCGCGCCTGGTGACCTTGGACGCGCCCTTGCGCATGCCGGTGGTGGCCTTGTCCTTCGCCGTCTTGGCCGTCGCTTGCGCCTGCGCCTGCAGGGCGCCGGCGGTCTGTTGCATGGCGGGGCTCTCCGCCGCCTTGCGGGCAAGCTGCTTGAGCTGCTCGTACCGCTCGCGGCCGGCCTGGGCGCCGAGCACGTAGCCGGCCGCCAGGCCGCCGAGGAAACTGATCCGATAAATGCGCATCTGGGCCTCTCCCGAGGTCGGGTCGCGTCCCGCAGGACCCCCGCTGGCCTGCGTACGTCACGCGCACCTGACCGAAGTTGTCATGCCCGATACGAGGATTGTTATGCCGGGCGATCACCGTCGGCCACGGGCAGGCGCGCGCATTAGCCCAGGTGCGCTACCCTTATCCCCGCGGCGCAAACTGCCCGGGTGCCACCCCGGAGGGACGCGCACCGCCCGATCCCGCGTAGCTCAATTGGCAGAGCGTCCGGCTGTTAACCGGCAGGTTATAGGTTCGAGTCCTATCGCGGGAGCCAGTATCATCGCAGGTCAGAGCCATGATCACCAGAACTGCTCTTGCCGCGTGCCACGTACGGGCTCATAGCCTCCCGCCGGGCGCCCGACCTCTTCTTGTAAGGCCGCAGGTTGGCTTCGTCATCCGCGCTGTCTGCGGCTACCGCGGCCCGGACCGTCTCGTCTCGGAGCGCGGCCAGTTCTAGCGCGCTGATCGTGACAGCGGGGGTGAGCATGAGCGTGCCGTCTGGTAGTTCCTCGACTGTGTACCGGTCGTAGTCGTGACTGCGGACTCGTGCGAGGCTCGTCCGTCCGCGTTCGTCTACGACCACTTCGTTAGCAGCCATCTTCCGTTCATTCCCTCCAGGTGGTGGTCCTACCACCATACGTGAATACAAGGGTTCTTGGCAATCGCCAGAAGTGGTTTTG
>DASPZH010000097.1:0-8913 GCA_035636335.1 Streptosporangiaceae bacterium | reverse complement strand
TCCACCTAGATGACCGGACGATCATGTTCGCCAATCCGGAGGACGCCGCGGAGTACCTCGGCTTCGACTTGACTCCCGCGTCACATTAGCTGTCGGCTGGAAGCACACCCGATTCGACCTGCGAGGAGGAACGGTGTACGAAAAGAACGGCGAGAAGTACTTCGTGGTCGACAGCCACATGCACTACTGGAACGCGGCCCCGGACAACTGGGTCCCCGGCGCGGAGCAGTACGCCAAGGGCTGGATCGAGTGCTTCCACGCCTATCAGGGCCTTGGCCCGCCGCAGACGCACTGGAGCATCGAGCACTTCCAGAAGTACTCAGAGGACGACCTGATGAAGGACGTCTTCGAGAACGGTTACGTCGACGTCGCGATCTTCCAGCCCACCTATCTCAAGGAGTGGTACAAGGAGGGCTTCAACACCACCGAGCGCAACGCCGTCATGGGCCAGCGGCACCCGGGCAAGTTCCGCTACAACACCCGCTGGGACCCCAGGGACGGCGACGAGGGCCTGCGCGTGCTCCGGGAGAACGTGGCGCGCTACGGGTCACGGGGCTGCAAGCTCTACACCGCGGAGTGGAACAACGCATCGCGCGGCTGGAAGCTCACCGACCCAGGGGCGTACCGGTACCTGGCGGCATGCCAGGAACTGGGGGTCAAGAACATCCACGTGCACAAGGGCCCGACGATCTGGCCGCTGGACAAGGACGCCTTCGACGTGTCCGACGTGGACCACGCGGCGACGGACTTCCCCGAGCTGAACTTCATCGTCGAGCACGTCGGCCTGCCGCGGATCGAGGACTTCTGCTTCATGGCGACACAGGAGCCCAACGTCTACGCCGGCCTGGCGGTCGCCATCGGCGCGCTCATGTACGCGCGGCCGAGGTTCTTCGCCAAGGTCATGGGCGAGCTGCTGTTCTGGGTCGGCGAGGACAAGATGACCTTCGGCAGCGACTACGCCATCTGGGAGCCCAGGTGGCAGGTCGAGGGCTTCGTGGATTGGGACTACCCGGACTCGGAGGAGTTCTCTGACTACCCGCGGGTGACGACGGCGACGAAGAAGAAGATCCTCGGCCTGAACGCGGCCCGGCTGTACGGCATCGACGTGCCGGCCGAGTACCAGCTCGACGCCGGCCAGGGCACTCCTGCGGCCCGGGACGACGCCCACCTGGTCTCGGGAGCATGACAACGTCAATGACGACCGCGTCGCGGCTGCTTGCCGCGCTCGCGACGGTGCGCGACCCGGAGCTCGACGAGCCGATCACCTCGCTCGGCTTCGTGGCCGCGGCCACCCTCTCGCCGGACGGGGACGCACAGGTCAGGCTGCGGCTGCCGACGTACTTCTGCGCGCCCAACTTCGCCTTCCTGATGGTGGCCGACGCCTACGACGCGGTGTCGGCCGTGCCGGGAGTGCGGACGACGGAGGTGGTGCTGGAAGACCACTTCGCCGCCGACGCGATCAACGGCGGCGTCGCCGCGCGGGCCGGGTTCGCCAGCACCTTCGACGGCGAGGCCGTCGCCGAGCTGCACGGGCTGCGCGCCGACTTCCTGCGCAAGGCGGTGCTGGCGGGCACCGACCAGGTCTGCCGCCCGCTCGTCGCGAGGGGCGCGAACCCGGCGGCGCTGGCCGGGCTCACCCTCGGCCAGGTGCCGCCGTCGGCGGCGCTGGCGCGGCTGCGGCAGCGCCGGGCCGAGCTCGGGCTGCCGGCCGGCGACGACGCCCCGCTGCTGGCCGACCCGGTGACCGGGGCGCCGCTGCACGCCGAGGCGGCGCCGCTGCACCTGCGCCGCGCGCAGACCACCCGGGTCAGCATCGAGGCGAACGCCGGCCTGTGCCGCGGCGTGCTGCGGCACCGTTATCACACGTCAGGACTAGGTGAGGAGGAGCAGTGAAGGCCGTCCGCTTGCACGCGTTCCACGCACAGCCGGTGATCGACGAGGTCCCGGAGCCGACCGTCGGCGAACCGCTCGATGTCATCGTGAAGATCGGCGGCGCCGGCGTCTGCCGCACCGACCTGCACATCATCGAGGGCCAGTGGGACGCGGCGATGGGCACGCCGCTGCCCTACATCCTCGGTCACGAGAACGCAGGCTGGGTGCACCAGGTCGGCTCGGGCGTCACCAACGTCGCCGTCGGCGACACGGTGATCCTGCATCCCACGCCGACCTGCGGGCTGTGCCGTGCCTGCCGGGCCGGCGACGACATGCATTGCGTGGCCGCGGAATTCCCGGGCCTGTCCCGCGACGGCGGCATGGCCGAGTACCTGCGCACCTCGGCCCGCGCGTGCGTCAAGCTCGATCCGCAGACCCGGCCCGCGGACGTGGCCGCGCTGGCGGACGCCGGCATCACCGCCTACCACGCGGTCCGCAAGGCCATCCCGCTGCTCTACCCGGGCACGACCTGCGTGGTGATCGGCGCGGGCGGCCTCGGCCATATCGGCATCCAGTGCCTCGCCGCGCTCACCGCGACGCGGATCATCGTGGTGGACCGCAACCCTGACGCGCTCAAGCTCGCCGAGCAGCTCGGCGCGCACCACACCGTGGTCGGCGACGGCGGCCAGGTCGGCGCGGTCAGGGACCTGACCGGCGGAGCCGGCGCCAACGTGGTTCTCGACTTCGTCGCCGAGCAGGGCGCCGAGCAGGACGGGTTCGCGATGACCGGCCGGGCCGGCTCGTACTTCGTGATCGGCTACGGCGGCCAGCTTCAGATACCGACGCTGGACATCATCTCCACCGAGCGCAACATCATCGGCAACATCGTCGGCACGTACAACGACCTCGCCGAGCTGATGGTGCTGGCCCAGACGGGCCGGGTCACCCTGCACACCAGGACCTACCCGATGGAAGCGGTCGCGGACGCCTTCGCCGACCTCGATGCGGGCCGCGTGCGCGGGCGGGCCATCCTCGTCCCCTAGCCGTCCGCCGCTGCCGCCAGGTCCGAACATTCGCACGCCACAGGAGGGCCAATGGCCAAGGAACTGCGTTTCAGTGACGAAGCGCGCGAGCTGCTGATGGCAGGCGTCGACAAGCTGGCCGAGGCGGTGAAGTCCACGCTCGGGCCGAAGGGGCGCAACGTCATCCTGGAGAAGGTCACCGGCTCGCCCGTGGTCACCAACGACGGCGTGACCATCGCCCGGGAGATCCACCTCAAGAACCAGTTCGAGAACATGGGGGCGCAGCTAGTCAAGGAGGCGGCGATCAAGACCAACGACATCGTCGGCGACGGGACCACGACGGCGACCGTGATCGCCCAGGCGATCGTCAGGGAGGGCAACAAGGCGATCGGCGCCGGCGCCAACCCGGTGCTGGTCAAGCGCGGTATCGACCTGGCGGTGGCCCGGCTCGTCGCCAAGCTGGAGGAGGTGGCCTATCCCGTGGCCACCGAGACCGACTACTGCCGGGTCGCGGCCGTCTCCGCCAACGACGACGACATGGTCGGGGCGGTGATCGCGAAGGCGCTGCACACGGTCGGCGACGGTGGAACCGTCACCGTGGAGGAGTCGGCGGTGCACGGCATGACCGTCGACTTCGTCGAGGGGTTCGAGTTCGACAACGGCTACCTGTCGCCGTACCTGGTGACCAACCCGGCGGCACTTGAGGCGGTCGTCGCCGATCCCTGCATCCTGCTGTGCAGCGAGAAGATCACCAAGGTGCAGCAGCTCATGCCGCTGCTCGACAAGATCATGCGGGAGCCTCGCCCGCTGGTCATCATCGCCGAGTCGGTCGAGGGCACGGCGCTGAGCATGCTGGTGCACAACCACGTCAACGGCATCTTCCAGTGCGTCGCGGTGCGTGCTCCCGGCTTCGGCGACCGCCGCCTGCACAAGCTCGAGGACATCGCCGCGATCACCGGCGGCGCGGTGCTGTCCAGGCACTCCGGCTACACGCTCGAGACCATCACCACCGGCCAGCTCGGCCGGGCCGCCCAGGTCAGGGTCACCGCCGACCGGACCGCGATCGTCGGCGGCGCGGGCTCGCCTGAGGCGGTCGAGTTCCGGGTGACGCAGCTCCGCGCCGAGCTCGAGCGGGCCACGTTCGGGGTCGACGAGGACGTGCTCACCGAGCGGGTCGGCGCGCTGACCGGCAAGGTCGCCATCATCAGAGTCGGCGCGCCGACCAACGCCGAGCTGAAGGAACTTCAGCACCGGGTCGAGGACGCGCTGTCGGCGACCAGGGCCGCGATGGCCGAGGGGATCGTGGCGGGCGGCGGTGCCGCACTGCTGCACGCCGAGTCCGCCCTGGACGACCTGGACGTCTCCGGCGACTACGCGACCGGGGTCGAGATCGTCCGGCGGGTCCTGGCCGAACCCGCCTACCTGATCGCCAGCAACGCCGGCTACCCGGGCCAGGAGGTTGTCGCCAAGATGGCTGACCTCGGCCGGGACGAGGGATTCGACGCGCTCGCCGGGCGGTTCGGGAACCTGGTCGAGATGGGCATCATCGACCCGCTCCGGGTCGCCCGCTCGGCCCTGCAGAACGGCGCCTCGGTGGCCGGCCTGCTGCTCACGACGAGCACCCTGGTCGCCGAGGAGCAGACGCCCTGGGGCGGCAGCCCCGCGCTGATGTCCGAGTTCGGGCCGCTGGACGAGGGCCTGAACCAGCCGTCGCCCGACGCCAGCACTCCGCAGTCGCTCGGGCTCGGCCCGTCGGTCGGCTGAGGCTCCCGGTGGCCGCGGACTCGGTCGCGCAGCCGATTCTCGCGCCACCCGCCGGGCCGGCCGGCGGCCAGGTCGCCGAGCTGACCGCGCCGAGCGCGCTGCGGCTGCTGCGCCAGCGGGGGCGGGTGCGGGGCGGCGCGGCGCTGCTCGGGCCCGCGTTCGTCGCCGCGGTCGCCTACATCGACCCCGGCAACTTCGCGACCAACTTCTCGGCCGGCGCGATCTCCGGCTACGCGCTGGCCTGGGCGATCGTGGCGGCGAACCTGATGGCGATGCTGGTGCAGTACCTGTCGGCCAAGGTCGGCATCGCCACCGGCCGTGACCTGCCCGAGCTGTGCCGGGACCGGCTGCCCCGCGCGGTCACGCTCGGCCTGTGGCTCCAGGCCGAGCTGATCGCGATGGCCACCGACCTGGCGGAGGTCGTCGGCGCCGCGATCGGGCTCAACCTGCTCTTCGGCGTTCCGCTGCTGCCGGCCGGGCTGATCACCGCGGTCGTCGCGTTCGCGATCCTGGGGCTCGAGCAGCGCGGCTACCGGCGGTTCGAGCTCGCGATCGCGGCGCTGCTCGGGATCGTGCTGCTCGGCTTCGCCTACGACCTCGCGGTGGTCGGGGCCTCGCCGCCGGGAGTCGCGGCCGGACTGGTGCCCAGTCTGGCCGGACCGGGCAGCCTGCTGGTCGTGACCGGGATCGTCGGCGCGACCGTGATGCCGCACGCGGTCTACCTGCACTCGGCCTTGACGAAGTCGCGGGTGGCCTGCCGCGACGACGCCGAGCGCCGGGAACTGCTCGGATTCGCCCGGCTTGACGTGGTCGTCGCGCTCGGGGCCGCCGGACTGATCAACCTTGCGATGCTCTTCGTCGCCGCGGCGCTCTTTCACCGCGCCGGGCCGGCGGGCGCGGACGCGATCACGGCGGCGCATTCGGCTCTCGGCCGGGTGGTCGGCGGCGGCGCCGCGCTCGCGTTCGCGGTCGCGCTGCTCGCGTCCGGCCTGTCGGCGTCGAGCGTGGGCACCTACGCGGGCCAGGTGGTGATGCAGGGGTTCGCGGGCCGGCGGATCCCGCTCCTGGTCAGGCGGGCACTGACCATGCTGCCCGCGCTCGCCGTTCTGTGGGCCGGGCTGCCGGCCACCAAGAGCCTGGTCATCTCCCAGGTCGTGCTGTCGTTCGGCATTCCGTTCGCGCTGGCGCCGCTGGCGCTGCTGACTCGGCGCGCCGACATCATGGGGTCGCTGGTGAACCGCCGCCTGACCAGCGCGGTGACGAGCGCCATCGCGGCGCTGGTCGTCGGGCTGAACGGCTACCTGCTCTACGTCACGTTCGCCGGGTAGCCGGGCGCTGCCCGCGTTCAGTCCGGCCCGGCCGGCGTCCTGGTGACTTCGCGTCCGGCCCGGCGGGCCAGGCCCGCGAGCGCGGCCGAGTCGGCGATGGCCGCCCCGTGCTGGTCGTTGTTGAAGTAGGCGAAGACCGGCGCCTCGCCGGCCCAGCACGCGGTGATCCGGTCCAGCCAGGAGCGCAGCGTCCCGGGCCCGTACCTGGGCCAGGGCTCGGCCGTGCCCTCGTGGAACCTGACGTAGCCCCAGCCTGCGGTCCGCCACAGCGGCGTGACCGGCTGCCCTTGCCGGTCCGCCCAGCACAGCGTCGCCTCGTGGTCGGTGAGCACCTGCCTGATCTCCTCGGACCACCAGGACGAGTGCCGGGGTTCCACCGCGACCCGCACGGTGCCGCCCGGGTCGGACTTGGCGAACTGCGCCAGGCACGCGTCCAGCCTGGACGCGTCGGCGAACAGGTTCGGCGGAAGCTGGAGCAGCACCGGCCCGAGCCGCGGACCGAGGCCGGCGGCGGCGCGCAGCAGCCGCGCGACCGGCTCGGCGGGATCGCGCAGCCGCCTGATGTGGGTCAGGTAACGGCTCGCCTTGATCGCCATCACGAAGTCCGGCGGCGTCCTGGCCTGCCAGTCAGCGAACGTCTCGGCCGCGGGCAGGCGGTAGAACGTGCCGTCGTTCTCCACCGTGGCGTACTGCCCGGCGTAGTGCTCGAGCCAGCGCCGGCTCGGCACGCCGGGCGGGTACAGCACGCCGCGCCAGTGGCGGTACTGCCAGCCAGAGGTTCCGACATACAGGGGCACGCAGCAGTATCTGCCCGGCCGGCGGTGCCGTACTCGGTCGCCGCGCGGCAGAACAGGCGCTGGCGGGCCAGGCTCTCAACCTTTTGCCGGGGGCGGTCGTAGAAGGAGTATGAGGTCGACTCCGCAGGAGGCGCCGGTGGGCGATGACGCAGCAGATTCCTTTGAGGAGTTCGTGCGCGGCCGTTCGGCGTACCTGTTCAAGCTGGCCCTGCTGCTGACCGGGCAGAACCGGGCCGAGGCCGAGGATCTGCTCCAGATCGCCCTCGAACGGGCCTACCGGCGGCGGGCCCAGCTCCTACGGGATCAGAGCCCTGAGCCGTACGTGCGCCGGGTGCTGGTCAACGCCTCCATCGACCGTCGGCGGGCGCTCCGGCGGCGCCCCGAGCAGCGTCTGGAGGCGGGTGATTCCGGCCCTGCCGTGGACGACCGCACGTCCCAGGTTGCCAACCGCGACTTGCTGCTGCGGTCGCTGGCGGTGCTCCCGCCGCGGCAGCGTGCGGTGCTCGTGCTGCGGTACTGGCAGGACCAGTCCGAGGCGGAGATCGCCCAGATGCTGGGCTGCAGCGTGGGCACGGTCAAGAGCCAGGCATCGCGGGGGCTTGCGCGGCTGCGCGAGCTGGCCGAAGCGTCATCCGCCAGGCCATCGAGATACCCGGAGGGGCATCAGCGCCATGAGTGACTTCGAACGCCAGCTACGGGAGGTGATGGACGCGGCGGTCGCCGATGCCCAGCCTCCGTCAGACGTGATGGAGCTCGTCCGCCGCCGGCACCGGCGGCGCAACGCGCGGCTCGCCGGCGCGAGCGCGGTCGCCCTCGCTGTCCTGGTTGCCGCGGCGCCGGTTGCGGGCGCCTTGCGGGGCGGGGGCGGCCCGCACTCGCACCGGCATGGGTCGAGCGCGCCGCTGTTTCCCGGCGGCGGCCGGATCCTGACCGACCATCGAGGGGTCCTGGAGTGGCTTTACCCTGACGGCAGGACAGTGTGGATCGCATCCGGCTTCGCCGGGGCCACGTTGGCCGGCGGGAAACTGCTGGCCTGGAAGAACGTGAATCCCCCCGGCGCCTCCAGGTTCCTGCCGCGGCACTGTTTTGATCCCGAGTGCACGCGCTTTATCGGCCAGAGCTACTACACGATGAATCTTGACGGATCGGACTCCAGGCTGGTCCTTCCCGCCGAGCGCCCCGTCGGGAACGCGGAGATATGGCACGCCGACGTGCAGCTGTCGCCCGACGGCTCGAAGCTCGGCTACGTCCGCTACGAGCAACTTCGCAATGGCTCGACCAGGGCCAGCGAGCTATGGACGATGAACCTGAAGACCAGGCGGAAGACCGACCTGGGCCCCGACCCCGGCCCGTTTGCGTGGAAGGACAGCACCACGATGCTCGCCCAGTCGGCCGACGGCAGAGCCCTGGAGCTGATCAGTGCCACCAGCGGGAACCGTGCGACGTACCTCTCCGTGGACGACCGCCGAATGATCCGCGCCTACGAGGCGGCCCGCCCGGGAAACGGGCCTCCGGTCTCCATCGGGCTCGACGGCTGGAGCCCCGGCCCCGGTCCCGCCGTGCTCGCCGTGACACTCGCGGGCAGGTTCCAGATCGGGCGCGATGGGTCGATGCCTGCGGAGTTCCTGATCGAGAAGACCAGCATCCTCGCCTTCGCCCCCGGCAGGCAGCCATGGATCTTGCTGACGTGGCAGTGGGGACCAGACGGGGTATTCCTGCTTCGGGCCAAGGTCGGCACCTGCGACTGCCCAGATACCTGGAGTAACGCCACGTATACGGGGACCGCCCGCAAACAGGTGCTGTCCCGCCAGCAGACCTTCGGCGACCCGTGGAACGCCGCACTCTTCAACCCCGCGGGCAATGTGATCGCGTTCTGGTACAGCAATGGCGGAGCCATCGGTTTCGTGCCGGTCTCGGCGGCCGCCTGCGGCCAGGCAGGCAGGTGCCTGCACTTCCAGCCGAAACCGCTGTACGGACGGGGAACCTTGCTGGCCTGGGCGCCGTAGCCGGGCACGGCGCGGGTTTGTGCCTCCTTGGGGGGCACCAGCGTTTTCGCAGGTCAGCGCCCTTTCTGACGGATTTTCCCGATCCCGTCCGGGCCTGACTGGTATGCGCCGTGATCCAGTGTGG
>DASPZH010000096.1:0-4506 GCA_035636335.1 Streptosporangiaceae bacterium | reverse complement strand
GTTACCGAGCGCTTCGATGAGGCTCCGCGTCATCTGGCTGGTCCTGGCGATCGGCTCGCTGATGCTGGTGTCACTCATGCTGCCGCTCGCGCTGCTGCTGCGCACGTTCGCCGCCAACAGCGCGATCTCCGGCGCGACGATCAGGGCTCAGTTCATGGCTCCGCTGCTGGCCACGCTCTCGTCCAAGGACCTGCGGATCTACGTCGAGCGGGTGAACCAGCAGCACCCGGGCGAGCCGGTGACGATCTTCCTGCCCGACGGCCGGCGGCTCGGCGCCGTCACGCCGGCCTCCTCAGACGTCAAGCGGGCCGGGAGAGGCAAGAGCTTCAGCGAGCCGGCGCCCGGCGGAGTCGCGATCTTCGTCGCGGTCGGCGGCATCGGCCCGCGGCCGGGGACGGCGGTTATCAGGACGTTCGTGCCGGACTCGCAGCTTCGGCGCGGCGTGGCGCGCGCCTGGCTGCTGCTTGCCCTGGTCGCACTCGGCCTGCTGGCGATGGCCGTCTTCGTCGCCGCCCAGCTCACCAGGACGCTGGTCCGCCCGCTCGGGGACGTGGCCCTGGCCGCCGAGCAACTGGCTCAGGGGGACCTGACCGCGCGGGCGCCGCTCGACGGGCCGCCTGAGATCCGCCAGGTGAGCAACGGACTCAACCGGCTGGCAACGCGGATCGGCGAGCTGCTGGCGCACGAGCGAGAGACGCTCGCCGACCTGTCGCACCGGCTGCGCACGCCGCTCACGGCGTTGCGGATCGACGCTGAGTCGCTCAGCGCCGACGAGGAGGTAATGACCAGGGTCATCGGCGACGTCGACGCCCTGACTCGCACGGTCAACGAGATCATCGCCGAGGCCAGGCGGCCGACGGGCGAGGGCGACGGCGCGACCTGCGACGCCACCGCCGTCGTGCGCGACCGCGCCGCCTTCTGGGGTGCGCTGGCCGAGGACCAGGAGCGGTGGATGAGCGTCGAGATCCCGCCGTTCAGCCTGCCCGTCCGGGTTGCCGAGCAGGACCTGGCCGCGTGCGTCGACATCCTGCTCGAGAATGTCTTCGCGCATACACCGGAAGGCACGGCGTTCTCGGTCCGCGCCTCCACCAGAACCGCGGGCGGAGCGTGGATCGTCGTCTCCGACAACGGGCCCGGATTCTCCCACCCGGACCCGGCCGAGCGCGGCCAGTCCAGCGCGGGCTCCACCGGGCTGGGCCTGGACATCGCGCGCCGCATCGCCGAGAGTTCCGGTGGAACCCTCACGCTCGGCCGGTCGCCGCACGGTGGCGGCGCGGTCACGATTGGCCTCGGCCCGGCCGCGCGCCCGCTGCGCGAACAGCGTCGGCACATCAAGACGGGGCGGTTGCGCCGCCGACTCCGCAGCGACGACGACCAGGTACTCGCACCGCCCGAGCGATTCCAGCCCGGCTGACGCCGCCAGAAAGCAGCCGCACGGCGACCGCGACCCGCGATCCGCGACAAACCCCGCGACAGCGACCGGAGACGGCCATCCGCGACGGCGACCAGACCGCACCGCCACCGCTCGCGACGGTCTAGAACATGTGTTCGATTATAGGTTACTCTGGACTCGTGACAGCGTTTGTACCACCTGGCTGGCCGACCGGGGTGCGGCCGCCGGGAAGTCCGGACTTCGAGCGTTCCGCCGCGACCTGGCTGCTCGACGTGGTCCCGTCCGATTATCTGCTGCACGGCGTGCTGAGACGCCACCCGGTCGCCCTGGCGGCTCTGGCCAGGCATCACCTCAACGCCTGCGTCCAAGGAGCCAGGAGCGGATACCGGACCGCGAGGTCAGAACTCGGCCCGCATCTGCCGCCCAGCGCCGTCGAGGCAGTGCTGGCCGCTTACCGGAGCGAGGGCGCCCGTCTCGCCTCCGCGGCGCGAGCCGCCGACCTGGTAGAACGGGCACTGCACGGCGAGGTGTTCGTCAGGCAGATGAGCGGCGGAGCGCGTCCCTCGGCCCCGGGCCGGGCTTCCGGCCCGGCCTCTGCCCGATCCCCGGGCCCGGATCCCGCCCAGGGCCCGGCGGCCGACCGTGCCTCCGGGCCGGCATCGCGCGCCGCCGACCGGCCGGGAGCGCCAGGCCGAGTCAGGAGTCGCGATCGGCCAGCACCGAGTCGGCCGCCAGAGCCTCTCCGCGCAAAGGCACCGCCAGAACCGGCCCCGGCAAAGGCGCCGCCAGAACCGGCCCCGGCAAAGGCCGCGCCAGACCCTCCCCCGGCACGGCCACGACGGTCAAGTTCTCGCTAGGCGCCCGCCCGAGCAGCAGCTCCGCCAGCGCCGGATCCCCCGCCAGCCCCGGATCCTCGGCCAGCGCCGGATCCTCGGCCAGCGCCGGATCCCCCGCCAGCGTCCCGCGAAAGGCGGCGTCGGCTCGGAGCGACCCGGCGGCAGGCCGGCTCCAGCCGGTCTGCGGGTTGAAGTCCTTGATGACCCGCGCGGGCACTCCGGCCACGACGCACCGGTCACCAATCTCCCCCCTGACCACCGAGCCAGCGGCGACAACCACATTCCGGCCGATCACGGCACCGGGCAGCACGATCACCCCGGTACCGAGCCAGGTTCCGGCACCGATGCTGACCGCCGCGTTGACCGGCCACTGCCGCCCGATCGGGAGCTCGGGGTCGGCGTAACTGTGGTTCTGGTCCGTGATGTAGACGTACGGCCCGGTGTAGACGTCGTCGCCGATGTCGATCGAGTGATGTGCCACGATGTGGCTGCCCCGGCCGATCACGCACCTGTCGCCGATCCGCAACACGGACTCGGAGCCGAGGTCGTGGCCGGGCATCATGCCCGCGCAGACCGAGACCTGCTCCCCGAGCATGGTGCCGTCACCGATCTCGATCCATCGCTCACCGAAAACGGTGCCGGTCGGAAAGGCGACCAGCGAGCCCGGTCCGAACGCGGCGAACCGGCGGCCCGCCGCGGTCTCTGCCGTGACGACCCCCGCACGCTGGACCCGGCGCCAGGCAGCATGAACCAGCCGGGCGGCAACTCGCCGCCGCCAGCGCGACCAGGTCCCCAATGACGGCATTCCAGACATTGATCAGTCACACTAGCGCCACGTGCCCTCACTCGGTGCGACTCCGAGCAGGCATTTCCCGACCGCGAGCCGCCCGCACACGACTTATCACGACTTCCGGCTCCGCAAGCCCCGCAAGTCGGACACGATTTGACGCGAGTTAGTGGTATGTCAAGCTGGCCCGGCTTTGGTCACGTCCTGTCGCCGCCTGACGCGGCGAGCTGGCCGCAGGCGCCGTCGATCTCCCTGCCGCGGGTGTCGCGTACGGTCACCGGGATCCCCCGGTCCGCGAGCCGCGCCTCGAACTCGGCGGCAACGGCGGGATCGGACGCGGTCCACTTCGAGCCCGGGGTCGGGTTCAGCGGAATGAGGTTCACGTGCGCAAGCCGCCCGGCCAGCAGCCTGGCCAGCTCGTCGGCCCGCCACGCCTGGTCGTTGACGTCGCGGATCATGGCGTACTCGATCGAGACCCG
This sequence comes from Streptosporangiaceae bacterium, assembly GCA_035636335.1. Lineage (GTDB taxonomy): Bacteria > Actinomycetota > Actinomycetes > Streptosporangiales > Streptosporangiaceae > Chersky-822. The sequence goes on along the minus strand of DASPZH010000096.1, from coordinate 1,011 downwards.
CCGCCCGGTGGCCGCCGCGTATCCCCACGCCGCGTCGAGCACCTCGGCGACCTTCCACCTCCGGTTGACCGGGACCAGCGAATCGCGCAATTCGTCGTCCGGCGCGTGCAGCGAGACGGCGAGCCGACATGACAGTTTCTCACCGGCGAGCCGCCTGATGGCCGGGACCAGGCCGACGGTCGACACGGTGATCGCCCGCTGCGAGATGCCCAGCCCGTCCGGCACCGGGTCGGACAGCCGGCGCACGGCACGCAGCACGGACGCGTAGTTCGCCAGCGGCTCGCCCATCCCCATGAACACGACGTTGGAGATCCGCCCGGGCCCGCCGGCCATCTCGCCACTGGCCAGCCCGCGGGCTCCGTTGAACACCTGGGTGACGATCTCGGCGGTCGACAGGTTCCTGGTCAGCCCGGCCTGGCCGGTGGCGCAGAACGGGCATGCCATCCCGCACCCGGCCTGCGACGAGACGCACATGGTCACCCGGCCGGGGTAGCGCATCAGCACGGACTCGACGAAGGCGCCGTCGGCGGCCCGCCACAGCGTCTTGCGGGTCAGCCCGCGGTCGCAGGTCAGCTCGCGGGTCGCGGTGAGCAGCTTGGGGAGCAGGGCGCCGACCAGCTCGCCGCGGACGCCGGCTGGCAGGTCGGTCATGTCCTGCGGCGCGTCGGTGAGCCGGCCGAAGTAGTGCCGCGAAAGCTGGTCGGCGCGGTAGCCGGGCTGCCCCAGTTCCGCGACTGCCGCCCGCCGGCCCGCCGCATCGAGGTCAGCCAGGTGCCGGGCCGCCCGGGCCGCCCGATCCGGCCCAGCCGCCCGCGCGGCCCGAGCCGGCCCTATCTCGACGAGTTCCAAGCAAACCCCTCACGGCATCCACGCAGTTGCCACCTGATTCGCGGATTGTGGATAGATTTCCCTACTATGCAGACCATGCGCGGCAGGAGCAGTCGTCCCAGGATATCGGCCCAGCCCGGGCAGCCCGCCACGTTGCTCGACAGCGAGAGCCCGTACGGCAGC
>DASPZH010000095.1:0-7037 GCA_035636335.1 Streptosporangiaceae bacterium | reverse complement strand
CGCGGCCGCGGATCCGCCGCTCGTGGCCGTCGCGGGGAGCTCGGAGCATGGCTCGTCCTCGCGGATCGAGTTGATCTCGCCGCGGTCTGGGCGCGTGGCGAAGGTCGTGGCCCGCGTGGCCACCGGCAACGGCTTCGCGCTCTCGCCCGATTCGAGGGACCTGTACGTGGTCGGCCCGGCCGGCCACGCGATCGAGATCCGGCACATCTCCGTCGCGACCGGCAAGGTCAGCTTCGTCGCCGACGGGGCCTACCCGGCGGTCAGCCCGGACGGGCGGCATCTCGCCTACGCGACGGGTCGCCGGTTCAGCAAGGTCGCCGTCCGCGACCTCCGCACGGGACGCACCCGCGTGATCGACCTGCGGTCGCTGCTGCGCAACGACGGCAACCTCCTCAATCAGGGCGGGATCTCCTGGCTGGGTGACGGCGACGAGGTGATCGCGGTCCCTGGACTCGCGGCCAGCGCGGCGGCTGCGGGAGTCACCGCTCGTGCCGGTGCCGGGAAGGCAGGCGGCGACCAGGCCCCGCCCGGCCGTCAGGACCTCATCGTCATCAAGATCCGCCCGGACGGCCTCGCCGCCCGGCGGATCGTCGTGCCTGATCCTTACCAGGAGCCTTTCGGGGTCATCAGCGGGGACCTGAGCCAGCGGAGGGCCTTGCTGATCGCCAGGATGGGCTTCGGGGCGGCGGGCACGATCACCCGGGTGAGCCTGCACGGCGGTGGGTACGCGGCGCGGGTGATCGCGAGGCTGCCGCGCGGGGTCATGCCGGTCGTGATCGCGCCACGCGGCGACGGCGTCCTGTACCTGGTCGGCCAGACCCCGCCCGTGCTGTGGGCCGCCGCGATCACGAACGGCAGGCTGACCGGCCAGCATCGTCTCCTCGCCGACACCAGCCGGTTCGGTTTCGACCAGGCGGCCTGGTAGCTCGGCCCCACGGCAGGAGCTGGCGCTGGCCGGGAGCGGGCGCTGCTTACCCGGCCGCTGCGGCCCGCTGCTGCTTTATCGCCTTCTTGTAGGAGCGGACGGCGGTCAGCGAGGCATCGTCGCTGATGTCGGCGACCGAGTAGTGTGACCCGGCCTCGCCGAAGTGACCGGCTGCCTCGCGCCAGCCGTCCGGCTGGACGCCGAGTTGCTTGCCGAGCAGCGCGATCGTGATCTGCGCCTTGTAGGCGCCGTATCCGGGCAGCTCGGCCAGCCGCCTGCGCAGCTCCGCCCCGCTCGCCGCGCCGCCCCAGACCGCGCTCGCGTCGCCGTCGTAGCGGTCCGCGACGATCCTGGCCAGCTCCTGCGCCCTGGCCGCCATCGCCCGCGGGAACCTGTGCAGCGCGGGGCGCTCGGCGAAGATGGCCGCGAGAGCGTCCGGATCGAAGTCGGCAAGTTCCTGCGCGGTCGGCTCGTGGCCGAGCCGCAGGGCGAGCTGGTACGGCGAGCTGAACGCCTTCTCGAACGGGACCTGCTGGTCGAGCATCATGGCGAGCAGCAGCGCAAACCCGTCGCGGGACAGCAGCTCGTTGGCTTCCGCCTCGATCGGCAGTGACAGGGTCATCTCTTCCCTCCCGGGGACGTCGCCCTCATCATCTCGCACCAGATATGGTCGCAGTGCTCTGGCGGGGAGCTACCGTGGTGCTGACGGGATTGATCGCCCGTCCGGTCAGGATAGAGCGGGATGATGTCATCCCGTAGCGGCGGGAAGGTCAGGTGTTACCGTTATGACCCCTCACATGAAGATCGGCATCGCTGGTGTCGTGATCGGGCTCATCCTCCTCTTCATCAGTCCGTTGCTGGCCTTCACCGTGATCGCCCTGGCGATCGCGATCCCCGGCATCGCGTACGCGATGCTCGACTCAAACCAGAAGGCGAGGCTGCGGCAGATCAGGAGCCGCAAGCAGATCGGCCGCTGACCCCGCCCGTGGTCACGAAGGGAACTCGGGGAACAGCAGCGACAGTTCGCGCGGGTAGGCGGAGATCAGGCGCAGTTCGTCGTCGGTGAGCGGCTTGCCGGTCGCCGAGCCGCAGAGCTGGACGAGCCGGAAGACCAGCTCCTCGTGCTCGCCCGCGTCGACGCCGAGCCCGGCCATGACGTGCCTGAACCCGGCCATGCCGCCGTACTCGCCGGTCAGCACGACCCGCCCGGACCGCGCGTGCCAGTCCTGCGGGAACGGGCCGAGCGTGTCGTCGTCGTACAACTCGTAGTTATGCCGGTCCTTCAGGGCGCCGTCGGCGTGGATGCCTGACTCGTGCGCGAACGCGTTGCGGCCGGTGCCCGGCTGGTTCTGCGGCAGCGGCTGGCCGAACGCGTAACTCGCCCACAGCGCGAACCTGCGCGCCCACGACAGGTCCACCTGGTCGCCGATCTCGGCTCGGTCGCGGACCCCGAAGCCGTGGGAGAACGCCAGGATGGCTGAGAGCAGGTCCGCGTTGCCGGACCGCTCGCCGATGCCGTTGACGCAGGTGTTGACCCACGCGTCCTGGCCCGCGTCGAGGTCGCCGAGCGCCCCGGAGACCGAGTTCGCCACCGCCATGCCGAGATCGTTGTGGCAGTGGGTCTCGACCGGCATGGCCGTTGCCGAGGCGAGCTTGGCGAACCGCTCCCTGATCCGGTAGGGGGAGTCACCGCCGATCGTGTCGCAGTAGCGGACCCGGTCGGCGCCCGCCTCCTTCGCCGCGAGCGCGAACTCGGTGAGAAAGCCGTCGTCGGTGCGCGAGCCGTCCTCGGCGTTCACCCCGATCGTCTCGGCACCGCCCTGCTTGGCGACGGCCACGGCCGCGGTCATCTCGGCGATGACTGCCGTGCGATCGAGCTTGCCGCGGAACTTGTGCGCGATCATCTGGTCCGAGGTCGAGATCGACAGGTTGTAGTGGCTCAGGCCGAGCGGCATCGCCCGCTCGACGTCGCCGGTGACGGCGCGGCACCAGCCGGACAGCCGCAACTGCCCGAAGGCTCCGGCCCGGGCGAGCGCCACGTTGGCCCGGACGTACGGCACCTCGTGAAACAGGAAGGGAAACCCGATCTCGGACTGCGCGATGCCGAGCTTCGAGAGGTAGAAGTTGACCATGGTCTTGCCGAACTTGGACAGACCGGTGCGCGCGGTCTGCACGCCGTCGCGGTTGGTGACATCGAGAAAGTGGACCTGCGGCATGCCTGCCTCCGTGGCCGGATCCTGTCGTCAACTTGATTATCGGTCGCAAGTTTACGAGAAAGTCAATATTGATTAGAATCAATGTGAGGCAGGCCGACCGTCGAGCGGCGGGCTGGCGGAACAGAGGTGGTCATGCCGGCCGAGTGGATCAGCGCGGCGGAAGCTGCCCGCCGACTGGGCGTCAAGCAGGCCAGCCTGTACTCGTACGTGAGTCGCGGCGTGCTCGCCAGGCGCAAGGCGCAGGGCTCCAGGGCCAGCCTGTTCAGTGCGTCGGAGGTGGAAGGACTGGCTCGCCGCGGCCGGCCTCGGCGAGCCCCGGGAGCGGCCGAGCTGGTGATCGAGACCGAGCTGACCGAGATCACCGGCGATCACCTGCGCTACCGCGGGATCGACGCGATCGGGCTGGCCCGCACACGCAGCTTCGAGCAGGTCGCCTGCCTGCTCTGGACCGGCTCGCTCGACGAGCACGAGCACGGCCAGCCGGCCCGATCCTGGGAGGCGACGGGCGCGGCGGTCGGCGCCGGCACGGCCGCCCAGGCCGCGCTTCCGTCAGGAACGCTGCCACTCGAGCGGCTCCAGGTGATCGTCCCCGCGCTGGCGGCGACCGACCCGCTGCGGCTGCACCTCGACCCGCCGGCGGTGATCGCGGCCGGGCGCTGCCTGATCGCCGGGATGGTCGACTGCCTGCCGGTCGTCCGGCACGGCGCCCCTGACGGCGCTGCCAGCGCGGGGCGCGGCGTGATCGCCGGACGGCTGGTGCCGAAGCTGTGCGAGACAGATCCAGGACCCGGCCTGGTCGATGCCGTCCGCGCCGCCCTGGTCCTGCTCGCCGACCACGAGCTCGCCGCCTCGACGCTCGCGGCCCGGGTGGCCGCGTCGGTGCGGGCGGACCCCTACGCGGTGGTCGCGACCGGGCTCGGCGCCGTCGGCGGATCGCTGCACGGCGGCGCCTCGTTCGGTGCCGAGGTGATGCTGCGCGCGGCCGGCCAGCCAGCCGAGGCGGCCAGGGTGGTGGGTGACCTGCTGCGGCGCGGCGAGCGCATCCCCGGCTTCGGGCACTTCGTGTACCGGGGGCGGGACCCGCGAGCCGTGCTCCTGTTCGAGCTGATCCGCGCGGCCGCACCGGAGTCGCAGCGGCTCGCGGTCGCCGACGCGGTGATCGCCGAGGCGAGCCGGCGCGCACTGCCCGAGCCGAACATCGACTTCGCGCTGGCGACGCTGGCCGTCGTGGCCGGCATGACTCCCGGTTCCGGAGAAGCGATGTTCGCGGTCGCCCGCGCCGCCGGATGGCTCGCGCACGCGCTCGAGGAGTACGCGCGCAATACCCCCATCCGGCCACGCGGCATCTACACAGGCCCGCCGCCGCGCCAGCTTGACGCCCCCTCCATCGCGCCTGGATAGGCTGGGTTCGGCCGCCGTTGGGGCTGCGGCTGTTGGTCGGCAGGGAGGTCGGCAGGGAGGAGGGTGGCGGTTGATCGACATCGCAGTCATCGAAACTGCGTCGCTCGGCGACCGCAGCTACCTGGCGACCGACGGCACGGTCGCGGTCGTGATCGACCCGCAGCGCGACATCGACCGGGTTCAGGCGCTGGCCGACAGCCTGGGCGTCCGGATCACGCACGTGTTCGAGACCCACATCCACAACGACTATGTCACCGGCGGGCTGGCGCTCGCGCACGCCGCGGGCGCGGGCTATCACGTCAGCGGCGCCGACCAGGTCTGCTTCGACCGGATCCCGGTTGCCGATGGCGACGTGATCGAGGCCGGCCAGATGCGGGTGCTGGTGATCGCGACGCCCGGGCACACGTTCACCCACCTGTGCTACGCGGTCGAGCACGCCGGGCGGGTCGTCGCCGCGTTCACCGGCGGCTCGCTGCTCAACGGGTCGACCGGCCGGACCGACCTGCTCGGCGCCGAGCACCGGGTGGAGCTGGCCAGGGCGCAGCACGGCTCGGCGCGCCGGCTCGCCGCCGAACTGCCGCGGGACGCGATGGTGTACCCGACGCATGGCTTCGGCAGCTTCTGCTCGGCGACCCAGACCACGGGGACCGCGACCACGATCGGCATGGAACTGACCGCCAACCCGGCGCTCGTCCTGGACGAGGACGACTACGTGGAGTCCACCCTCGCCGCCCTCGACGTCTACCCCGCGTACTACGCGCACATGGCGCCCGCCAACTCGGCGGGCCCGCTCGCGCCTGATCTGAGGTTGCCGAAGCTGGCCGGCGGCGCCGAGCTCCGGCGCCGGATCGAGGCCGGCGAGTGGGTCGTCGACCTGCGGTCCAGGGTGGCGTTCGCCGCCGGGCACGTGCCGGGCACCCTGCAGTTCGAGCTCGGCGACAGCCTGGCCACCTACCTCGGCTGGCTGATTCCCTGGGGCACGCCGCTGACCCTGCTCGGCCACACGCGGGCTGACGTGCGCGCCGCGCAGCGGGACCTGGTCAGGATCGGCATCGACCAGGTGCGGTCGGCTGCCACCGGCACGCCGCGGGCGTGGTCGGCCGGGCAGCCGCTGTCTCGCTATCCGGTCACCGACTTCGCCGGCGTCGCGCGGGAGCGCGGGCAACGGCGGTTCATCCTGCTCGACGTCCGCCGCAAGTCCGAGTGGGACTCGGCCAGGATCGCGGGCGCGGTCCACATCCCGCTGCACGAGCTCGCCAGGCGGATCGGCGAGATCGGCGCCGGCCCCGTCTGGGTGCACTGCCAGTCTGGCTACCGCGCCTCGGTGGCGGCGTCGCTGCTCGACGCGGCGGAGCGGGCCGTCGTGCTCGTCGACGACGACTTCGCCACGGCGCAGCAACTCGGTCTGGCCGGCCCGGGCGCCGTTCCTGCCTATTAGGGCGTGCCCCGGCCGGCCGGGAATCTCAGCCGGGTGCCGCGCATTGTCCCGTTAGGTGCCACGACTCAGGGGAGCTGAGATGCCCGTTCGCCGTCTGAACCACGCCGTGCTCTACGTCCGCGACCTGGCCGCGTCGGTCGACTTCTACCGCGACGCGTTCGGCTTCGAGGTACGCACAGAGATCCCCGGCCGGGCCGCGTTCCTGCGTGCCCAGGGGACCGCCAACGATCACGACCTCGGCCTGTTCGCGGTTCCCGACGGCGTGCCGCAGGTCGGCCGCTACCTCGGGCTCTACCATCTCGCCTGGGAGGTCGGCACGCTGTCCGAGCTCGCCGAGGTCCGGGCCAGGCTGACCGAGCTCGGCGCTCTCGTCGGCGCCAGCGACCACCGCGTCTCCAAGTCGTTGTACGCGAAGGACCCGAGCGGCATCGAGTTCGAGGTCATGTGGCGGGTGCCGGCCGACCGCTGGGAGCAGGAGACGGCGGCCGGCGAGATGATCGCACCGCTCGACCTGGAGGCCGAGCTGGCCCGCTGGGGCGACCAGGTGACCGGGGCGGCGGCGGGATCGGTCACCTGAGCGCCGGGGAGCTCAGCCGGACCTGACCTCGATCGTGCCCTTGTCCGCAACGCCCTTGACCCGCACGACAGGAGCGCCTGGCCTAGCCGCTGAGGGCGGTCCCTGCCCTGGTCAGGTGTCCGTGGCGCCGCGGGACCGCTCCGAGTCGCGGGCCAGCTCCGAGTCGCGGGCCAGCTCCGACTCGCGGGCCAGCTCCGACTCGCGGGCCAGCTCCGACTGGCGGGCCAGCTCGGTGTACAGCGCCGCGGTCTGCGCGGCGATGCTGGCCCAGCTAAACTCGGCGGCCACCCGCTCGCGCCCGAGGTGGCCCATCGCCGCCGCCCTGGCGGGGTCGCCGACCAGGGACGAGATGGCCTCGGCGAGCAGGTCGTGGTCGCCGGGCGGCACCAGCAGGCCCGTCTGGGCGTCGGCCACGACCTCGGGGATCCCGCCGACGTTCGATCCGACCACGGCGGTGCCGCACGCCATCGCCTCCAGGTT
>DASPZH010000094.1:0-12232 GCA_035636335.1 Streptosporangiaceae bacterium | reverse complement strand
GACGGCGCGCGCGAGCACCGCCGTGTCGATCACGCCGCCGGGCTCGAGCCCGAGCGCTGCGGCCTCCAGGTAGGTCAGCGCCCGCCTGGCGTCGCCGCCGGCCAGCCGCAGCAGTTCCTCCACGGCGTCGTCGGCCAGGCTCACCGTGCCGCCGAGCCCGCGCTCGTCGGTCACGGCCTGCCCGAGCACGGCCCGCATGTCCGCTTCGGGCAGCGGCCGCAGCGTCAGCAGCAGCGACCGGGACAGCAGCGGCCCGACCACCGAGAACGACGGATTCTCGGTCGTGGCACCGACGAACGACACCCACCTGTTCTCCACGGCAGGCAGCAGGGCGTCTTGTTGCGCCTTGTTGAACCTGTGCACCTCGTCGATGAACAGCAGCGTCTGCGTGCCGGTGAGCCCCAGTTCGGCGCGGGCGGCGTCGATCGCCGCGCGCACCTGGCCGACCCCGGCGGAGACCGCGGATAGCTCGACGAACCGCCGGCTGGTGACCTGGCTGAGCACGTAGGCCAGCGTGGTCTTGCCGGTGCCCGGTGGCCCCCAGAGCAGCACCGACATCGGCGCGGCGTGCTCGACCAGCTTGCGCAGGGGTGAGCCGGGCCCGGTCAGGTGCGGCTGGCCGAGCACCTCGTCGAGGTTCCTCGGCCGCATCCTGACCGGGAGCGGCGCGACGGCCCTGGCGGCCTCCTCGCCGGCAGCGTCGAACAGGCTGGCGCCTTGCTGCGATCGTGCGTCCCGTGCGGCCACTGCTCGACCATACTCCGGGGCACTCCGGTCAGCGTGCCCGCGCTGTGGCGCCGGCTGGCGGCGCGGCCGGCAGCGTGGCCGGCGGCGCGAAGGGCGCGGTCACGTCCACGCCGGCCTCCTTGCGCTGCGCCGCCGTGATCGGCGTCGGCGCCCCGGTCAGCGGGTCACTGCCCGAGGCCGCCTTCGGGAACGCCATCACGTCCCTGATCGACTCGCGGCCGGTCAGCAGCATCAGCATGCGGTCCCAGCCGAACGCGATGCCGCCGTGCGGCGGCGGGCCGAACCGCAGCGCGTCGAGCAGGAAGCCGAACTGCGACCTCGCCTCCTCCCGCGACAGGCCGATCACGTCGAACACCTGCTGCTGCATCGCGGGCCGGTGGATCCTGATCGACCCGCCGCCGATCTCGGTCCCGTTGCAGACGATGTCGTAGGCGTCAGCGAGCGCGCCGACCGGCTCGGCGGCGAACTTGTCCGCCCACTCCGGCAGCGGCGCGGTGAACGGGTGGTGCACCGCGGTCCAGCCGCCCTGTGCGTCGTCTTCGAACATCGGCGCGTCGACCACCCAGGTGAACGCCCAGGCCCGGGGGTCGATCAGCCCGCACCGCTGGCCGATCTCCAGCCGGGCCGCGCCGAGCAGCGTCCGTGCGGCGGCCGGAGTTCCGGCCGCGAAGAACACGCAGTCACCGGGTCCGGCGCCGGTCGCGGCGGGCAGCCCCGACCGCTCCTCCGGCGACAGGTGCCTGGCCACCGGTCCCGCGTCGGAGACCGCGCCGTCGGCCCCGACCAGCACGTACGCCAGTCCCCTGGCACCGCGCGACTTGGCCCAGTCCTGCCAGCCGTCGAGTTCCCTGCGGCTCTGCCCGGCACCGCCCGGCATCACGACCGCGCCGACGTGCTGGGCCTGGAACACACGGAAGCCGCTGCCCGCGAAGTACTGCGTCAGGTCGGTCAGCTCGCAGCCGAACCGCAGGTCGGGCTTGTCCGACCCGAACCTGGCCATCGCGTCGGCGTAGGTCAACTGCGGGACCGGACGGGGGAGCTCGTACCCGGCGATCTCCCGCCACAGCCTCTGCACCAGGTCCTCGGCCACCTCGACCACGTCGGCGCGGGTGACGAACGACATCTCGATGTCCACCTGGGTGAACTCGGGCTGCCGGTCGGCCCTGAAGTCCTCGTCCCTGAAGCAGCGGACAAGCTGGAAGTAGCGTTCCAGGCCGGAGACCATCAAGAGCTGCTTGAAAAGCTGCGGCGACTGCGGCAGCGCGTACCAGCTTCCCGGCTGCAGCCGGACCGGGACCAGGAAGTCCCTGGCCCCCTCCGGGGTGGACCTGGTCAGGAACGGCGTCTCCACGTTCACGAAGTTGTGCGCCCGCATCACGTCGCCGACCAGGTACGCGGCCGTGGACCTGGCCCGCAGCGCGGCGGCCATCTCGGCTCGCCTGATGTCCAGGTACCGGTATCTGAGCCGCACCTCTTCGTTCAGCTCGGCGTGCCCGTCCACGGGGAACGGCAGCGGGTCGCATCCGGCCAGGATCTCGAGCCGCTCGGCGGCGACCTCGACCTCGCCGGTCGGCAGCTCGGGGTTCTCGTTCCCGGCCGGCCGCCGCCTGACCTCACCGCCGACCAGCACGCAGAACTCGGCCCGCAGGTCGTGCGCGACGTCTTCCTGCCGCACGACGACCTGGACGACGCCGCTGGCATCGCGCAGGTCGATGAAGACCACGCCGCCGTGGTCCCTGCGCCGCGCGACCCAGCCGGCCAGCGTGACCTGCTGCCCCGCCTCGCGGGCGCGCAGCGCGCCTGCCTCGTGCGTGCGGATCATCGTGGTTCAGCCCCTCTGTCGGATATGCCGGGCGGCGCTCACAGGCCGCGGGCGGGGCCCGAGGCGGGCGCGAGCCCGGACAGGAACGGATTCGAGGCCCGCTCCGCGCCGATGGTCGTCTGCGGCCCGTGGCCGGACAGCACGACGGTCTCGTCGGGCAGCGGAAGGCAGACCCGGGCCAGGCTATCGAGGATCGTCCGGTAATCGCCGCCCGGCAGGTCGGTGCGGCCGATCGAGCCGGCGAACAGCAGGTCACCGGTGAACACGGTGTCCGGCAGCCGGAAGGTGACCGAGCCCGGGGTGTGCCCCGGCGCGTGGTCGACGACGAGGCTGACCCCGGCCAGCTCGAGCGTCATCCCGTCGGCAAGCTCGAGCACGTCGTCGGGCTCGCTGAACTCCAGGCCGCCGAAAAGCTGCTGGCCGGCGGCGAGCGAGAACCCCTTCGCCGGGTCCGTGAGCAACTCGCGGTCGGCGGGGTGGATGTAGGCCGGGATGTTCCGCGCGCCGCACACCGGGGCCACCGACCAGATGTGATCCAGGTGCCCGTGCGTGGCCAGCACGGCCACCGGGTGCAGCCGGTGCCCGGTGAGCACCTCCTCGATTCCCGCCTCGGCATCCTGACCAGGATCTATGATCAGGCACTCCGCGCCCGGTCCCGGTGCCAGGATGTAGCAGTTCGCGGCGAACGAACCGGCGGGAAATCCAGCGATCAGCACAGTGACCTCCTGGTCGGAACGGACGGCAGATCGGGTCGCCGGCCAGGCGCGCCGAGGCGGCTGGTTCGCGACGCAGACCAGGCTACCCACGCAGTTACAGGAAGGCTCGGTTGGTGCGTCGAACCGATAACACACGGCGTCGGCACTTGCCGACTCCCGATAACATGCGCGAAGTTTTCCAATAGGACCAGTTCCGGTCGATAACGGGAGGGTTGAGCGAGTGGCGGGTAAGCAGGAGCGCCAGCGCAAGCTGGCCAGGGAGCGCTACGAGCGTCGACTGGCTCGCGAAGCCGAACGGCAGCGCAGGACTCGCAAGATCACCCAGTGGGTGTCCGGCGGCCTGGTCGTGCTCGTGCTCGCGGGCGTGGTGGCCTTCACGGTCGTGCACCTGACCAGCGCCAAGTCCGCAGCGGCAGCCTCGCCGAGCGCGTCGGCCAGCCCCCCGCTCAGCCCGTCCGCGACCCCGAGCCCGACGCCGACCGGCCCGGTGACAACCTGCACCTACACCCCGAGCCCGCCCGCGTCGCGCAAGGTCGGCATGCCGCCGGCCAAGCCCGACCTGAAGGCGAACTACCAGGCCACGATCAAGACGAACCGCGGCAGCATCGTCATCGACCTGCTGAACTCCAAGGCGCCCTGCACCGTCAACTCGTTCGTCTACCTGGCCGGCCAGAACTACTTCAACAACACCGACTGCCACCGGCTGACGACCAGCGGGATCTACGTGCTCCAGTGCGGCGACCCGACCGGGACCGGCAGCGGGGGGCCCGGTTACAAGTTCAACGACGAGAACCTGGCCGGAGCGACTTACCCGGCGGCGACCGTCGCGATGGCCAACTCGGGACCCGGCACCAACGGCAGCCAGTTCTTCCTCGTCTACAAGGACACATCGCTGTCGCCTTCCTACACCCCGTTCGGCACGATCGTGAGCGGCCTGAACGTCATCCAGAAGGTGGCTGCCGCGGGCACTGCGAACGGGACAGGCGATGGCCAGCCTAAGGAAAAGGTCGTCATCGAGAGCGTGACTATCAAGAAGACCTGACTGGACCGTGCCAGACCCGGGCATGGCCTAGTCGGATACCTAGCTGGAGGTAAGCGGTGAGCACCGAAAGCCATCCATGGGGCCGGGTAGCCGACGACGGAACCGTCTACGTGCGCACCTCAGAAGGTGAGCGGGTGGTCGGGATCTGGCAGGCAGGCAGCCCGGACGAGGCGCTCGCCTTCTTCACCCGCCGGTACGACTCGCTGGCCACGGAGGTCAGCCTGCTCGAACGGCGGATCACGACCACCGACCTCGCGCCAGCCCAGGCCAAGGCGACCATCACCAGGCTGCATGCCGCCATCGACGAGGCCAAGGCCGTGGGCGACCTGGACGGTCTTAAGCGCAGGCTCGACTCGCTGTCGGAGCAGGCCGAGCTCCGCCAGGCCGAGCACAGGGCGGCCAGGGACCGGGCCAGGATCGAGGCGATCGAGACCAAGGAGCACATCGTCACCGAGGCCGAGAAACTCGCCGCCGAGGCCACGCACTGGAAGTCGGGCGGGGAACGGCTCAAGGAACTGCTCGACGAGTGGAAGGCGGCGGCGCACGGCGACCGGCACGCCGAGGCCGCCCTGTGGAAGCGGATGTCGGCGGCCAGGACGACGTTCGCCAAGCGGCGCAAGAGCTACTTCGCCGCCCTGGAGGAGGAGCGCGAGGGCGTCCGGGAGCGCAAGCAGGAGCTCGTCAGCCGCGCCGAGGAACTGTCGTCCTCGACCGACTGGGCCCCGACCGCGGCCGCTTACCGCGAGCTGATGGCCTCGTGGAAGGAGGCCGGGCGCGCCGACCGGGCTTCAGAGGACGAGCTGTGGATGCGGTTCAGGGCCGCGCAGAGCACGTTCTTCGAGGCGCGCTCCGCGGCCATGTCCGCCAAGGACAGCCAGCTACGGGAGCGGGCAACCGCGAAGCAGAAGTTGCTGGCCGAAGCCGAGAAGCTGCTGCCGATCACGGATCCGAAGACCGCCAGGGCCGCGCTGCGGACAATCCACCAGCGCTGGGACAAGGTCGGATCGGTGGCCAGGGAGGCGCAAGAGCGGCTTGAGGGCGGCCTCAAGAAGATCGACGACGCGGTGCGCAAGGCCGAGGACATCCAGTGGCGCCGGACCAACCCGGAGGCACTGTCGCGGGCCAGGGACACGGTCGACCAGATCCGCAAGACGATCAGCAACCTGGAAGGCCAGCTCGAGCAGGCGAACCAGAAGGGCGACGACGCCGCTCGCCAGCGCGCGGCCTCGGCGCTCCAGACGCGGCGGGCCTGGCTCGCCGAGGCGGAGAATACCTTGGCCGACCTCACCAGCTAACCCGGAGTTACTTCGGGCTAACACTGCTGCCTCTGACCCGGTGGCGGCGGCCGCGCGAGATCGACTCGGGCGAACAGCGCCTAACTGGTGACGCGGTGGGCGTCGTAGACGCCGTCGATCGTGCGGACGGCGCGCAGGACGTGCCGCAGGTGCTCGGGATCGCCCATCTCGAACGTGAACTTGCTCAGCGCCACCTGGTCGCGCCTCGTGGTGACCGAGGCGGACAGGATATTGACGTGCTGCTCGGAGATCGACCTGGTGATGTCGGACAGCAGCCCGGTCCTGTCCAACGCCTCGACCTGGATCGCGGCGAGGAAGCGTGAGCTTTCCCGCGGCGCCCAGTGGACGGTGACCATGCGCTCGGGCTCCGACTGGGTCAGGTGGGCGATGTTGACGCAGTCGGTGCGGTGCACCGACACACCGTTGCCCCTGGTGACGAAGCCGATGATCTTGTCCCCGGGCACCGGGGTGCAGCACTTGGACAGCCGTGCCCAGACATCCGCGGCGCCCTCGACGGCGACGCCGGAGTCGCCGGTGACCGGCCGCGGGCTCGGCGGCCTGGTGAGTACCGTGGTCTCGGCCAGGTCATCCTGGGCGCCCGCCAGCCCGCCCGCGGACCTGACCAGCTTGGCCACGACCGACTGCGCGCTCACGTGCCCGTCGCCGATGGCGGCGTACAGCCCGGACAGATCCGGGTAGCGCAGCTCGATCGCGATCACCTGGAGCGCGTCGGCGGTGGCGAGCCGCTGCAGCGGCAGGCCGAGCTTGCGCATCGTCCGGGCGATCATCGTTTTGCCGGTGTCGGCCGACGCCTCGCGCCGCTCCTTGGAGAACCAGTGCTTGATCTTGTTCCTGGCCCTGGCGCTCTTGACGAAACCCAGCCAGTCCTGGCTCGGCCCCGCGTCGGGCGCCTTGGAGGTGAGGATCTCGACGGTCTCGCCGTTGGACAGCGGCGACTCAAGCGGCACGAGCCGCCCGTTGACCTTGGCGCCCACCGTCCGGTGCCCGACCTCGGTGTGAATCGCGTAGGCGAAGTCCACCGGCGTCGCGTCCTGCGGCAGCGCGATGACCTCGCCGCGCGGCGTGAACACGTACACCTCGGCGCTGCCCACCTCGAACCGCAGCGACTCGAGGAACTCCGCCGGGTCGGCGGTCTCGCGCTGCCAGTCGACGAGCTGCCTCAGCCAGGCCAGGTCGGACGGGCTCCGGCCGGTCGCGACCTCTTCCTTGTACTTCCAGTGCGCGGCGACGCCGTACTCCGACCTGCGGTGCATGCCCCAGGTCCGGATCTGCAGCTCAACGGGCTTGCCGCCCGGACCGATCACCGTCGTGTGCAGCGACTGGTACATGTTGAACTTCGGCATCGCGATGTAGTCCTTGAACCGGCCGGGCACCGGATTCCACCGGGCGTGCACCGAACCGAGCACCGCGTAGCAGTCGCGCACGGTGTCGACAAGGACCCTGATGCCGACCAGGTCGTAGATCTCGTCGAAGCCGACGTTCCTGGCGATCATCTTCTGGTAGACGGAGTACAGGTGCTTCGGCCGGCCGGTGACCCGCGCCTTGATCTTCCCCTCCCGCAGGTCGACGGAGATCTCCTCGATCACCTCCTGCAGGAACGCCTCGCGGCGCGGTGCGCGCTCGGAGACCAGCCGGGCGATCTCGTCGTAGCGCTTGGGGAACAGGGTCGCGAACGCGAGATCCTCCAGCTCCCACTTGACCGTGTTCATCCCGAGACGGTGCGCAAGCGGGGCGTAGATCTCCAGCGTCTCGCGTGCCTTCTGTTCCTGCTTCGGCCTCGGGTGGTAACGCAGCGTGCGCATGTTGTGCAGCCGGTCGGCAAGCTTGATGACCAGCACCCGGATGTCGCGGGACATGGCGACGACCATCTTGCGCACGGTCTCGGCCTGCGCGGCATCGCCGTACTTGACCTTGTCCAGCTTGGTCACGCCGTCGACCAGCGCCGCGATGTCGTCGCCGAACTCGGGGCGCAACTCGCCGAGTGTGTAGTCGGTATCCTCGATGGTGTCGTGCAACAGCGCGGCGCACAGCGTGTCGTGGTTCATGCCGAGCTCAGCCAAGATCGTGGCCACGGCGAGCGGATGCGTGATGTACGGGTCGCCGCTCTTGCGCAACTGCCCGGCGTGACACTTCGCCGCGACCTCGTACGCGCGCTCGATCAGCTTGACGTCAGCCTTGGGGTGCGTGGTGCGGACCGTCCTGATCAAGGGCTCAAGCACCGGGTTCACGCCGCCCTTGGAGGAGCCGAAGCGCCCGAGCCGGCGCCTGACCCCGGCATGGCCCGGTGCGGCGGACCCCGAGTCGAACCCCTCGGCGGCGGACAGGTCCCGCGGCATCGACCTGGTGGCCGAGTTGGCCTTGTCGGCCGCGGCGCCGCCGGGCGCGGTCTCGGGCGCGGGCCGGACGCCTTGGCGATCGGGCGCGCTGACTGGCGGGGTCACCCCATTGAAAGCCACGGGCAGCTCTTGGTCTGCAGGGCTCTCCCCCGCGGCCTCCTGGGTGACTCCGCTTCCGGCCGTTCCGGCCGTCGCTACGTCACCGGCCACTGCCGCTCCTCGCGTCAGTTGAAGCAACTAGTGTATCCGCGCCGCGGCCCGCCGCGGGCCAGGCCCGCCGTAGCCGGCCACCGGGCGCGAAGGCGGTTGCGAAGGTCAGCCGCCTACAGCCCGAGCAGGGCGCGAATGTGCAGGCCAGGCAGGCTGGCCCGGCCGCCGAGGAAACCGAGCTCGATCAGCACGCCGAGCGAGACCACCTCGGCGCCGCAGCGCCTGATCAGAGCGGCCGTCGCCGCCGCCGTCCCGCCGGTCGCGAGGACATCGTCGATCATCAGGACCCGGTCCCCGGGCGCGAACGCGTCCACGTGCACCTCGACCGTCGCCGTCCCGTACTCAAGTTCGTATGTCTGCGCATGCGTCGGTCCGGGCAGCTTGCCCACCTTGCGCACCGGGACGAAGCCGACGCCCAGCCGGCAGGCGACCGGAGCGGCCAGGATGAAGCCGCGGGCCTCGATTCCGGCCACCTTGTCGATCCGCTCGTGCCCCGAAGCCAGCGCGGCGACCGCGGCCGCGAGCCCCTCCCCGTCGGCCAGCAGCGGCGTGATGTCCTTGAACACCACGCCGGGTTGCGGGTAGTCGGGGACGTCCCTGATCAGCCCGCGCAGGACCGCGGCGATGTCGGCCCGGTCCCCGCCGCCCGGCGCGTCCGCCCTGGCGTCGGCCTCACTGGCGTCGGCCTCACTGGCGGACACGGCTTTACCGGCGCTTCTTCTTGCCCGACGGCCGCCGCTGCGCCGCGCTCGGCCGCCGCGGTTGCTGACGCGGACCGGCAGTCGGCCGGGATCCGGCCGAACCGCCCGCCGGGCGCCCCGCCGTTACCGGCGCCGCAGGCGCTGCCTCGTCGTCGGGCGCCGGCTCCTTTGCCTCGTCCTCGGTGACCGGGCCGACCCCCGACGCCTTGCCGACGGCGACCTTGGCCTGCCGTTTCGCGCTGCCTGCGCGCTGCGCGATCTGCTTGCGAAGCTGCCGGAACTCGGGCTCGCGTTCCTTCAGGTCGGCGAGCACCGGGGTGGCGATGCAGATCGAGGAGTACGTGCCGGAGAGCATGCCGACGAACAGCACCAGGGACAGGTCCTTCAGCTCGCCGTTGCCCAGCAGGAACACGCTGACGGCCAGGATCGAGACGACCGGCAGCAGCGCGATCAGCGAGGTGTTGATCGAGCGGACCAGGGTCTGGTTCAGGGCCAGGTTGGCGGCTTCGCTGTAGGTGGTCCGCCGCGTGGCGAGCAGTCCGGCCGTGTTCTCCCTGACCTTGTCGAAGACCACCACGGTGTCGTAGAGCGAGTAGCCGAGTATGGTCAGCAGCCCGATGACGGTCGCCGGGCTGACCTCGAACCTGAGCAGCGCGTAGACGCCGATCGTGATCACGATGTCGTGCAGCAGTGCCACCAGCGCGGCCGACGCCATCCGCCACTCGAACGCGACCGACAGGTACAGCACGATCACGATGAGGAAGGCGATCAGCGCCTCGAGCGCCTTCTGCGAGATCTGGCTGCCCCAGCTCGGACCGATCGCCTGGAGGCTCACCTGATTCCGGGGGATATGGAACTTGGCCGCGATCGCGTTCTGGATCGCGTACTGGGTCCTCTGGTTCTTGAGTACGGGTGTTTGCACGCTCCAGCCCGACGACCCGGTCTGCTGGACCGTGATCGTGGTGCCGCCGCCCGCGGCCGTCACGGTGTTCGTTACCTGCGTCTGGGTGACATGCGCCCCGGGCGTGGTCGTGAACTTGAAGACGTCGCCGCCCTTGAAGTCGATGCTGAAGTTCAGCCGGAAGACGAGCAGGGCGACCACCGCGACCACCAGGATGGCGCCGGAGATCTTGTACCAGAGCTTCTGCCTGCCGACGAAGTCGAACGACACCTCGCCGCGGTAGAGCCGCCCGCCGATGCTGCCGAGCCGGGACATCACGCCTCCTTCGGTGTGGTCCGGGCCGCGGTCGCCGACGTCGCGCTCGTGACGCCGCCAGTGGCCGGCCTGGCCGTCGCCGGCTTCGAGCCGCGCCACCGCGACTTGGACCCCAGCCGGGCCGGATCAAGACCCGACCACCGGTGACCCTGGCCGAAGAACCTCGTCCCGGCCAGCAGCGTGACCATCGGCTTGGTGAACAGGAACACCACCACGATGTCGATGAGCGTCGTCAGGCCGAGCGTGAACGCGAAGCCCCTGACGTCGCCGATCGCGATGATGTAGAGCAGCAGGGCGGCCAGGAACGAGACCGTGTCGGACACCAGGATCGTCCGCCTCGCCCGCTGCCAGCCTCGCTCGACGGCCGCCCGCAGCGAGCGGCCCTCCCTGACCTCGTCACGCAGTCGCTCGAAGTAGACCACGAAGGAGTCCGCGGTGATGCCGATGGCGACGATCAGGCCCGCCACGCCCGCGAGCGAGAGCGTGAAGCCCTGGTACTTCGACAGCAAGATGACCGAGCACCAGGACAGCAGGGCGGCGGTGGCCAGGCTGAAGACCGAGACGATCGCCAGCCCGCGGTAGTACAGGACCGAGTAGAGCACCACGAGGAGCAGCCCGATGGCGGCCGCGATCAGGCCCGCCCTGAGCTGAGAGGCACCAAGCTGCGCGGAGACCGACTCGGTCGACTGCTTGATGAAGGCCAGCGGCACCGCCCCGTACTTGAGCACGTTGGTCAGCCGAGTCGCCTGGCCATGGGTGAAGCTGCCGCCGGGACCGGTGATCTCGCCTGAGCCTTGCGTGATCGGGCTGGTCACATCCGGTGCCGAGACGACCTTGCCGTCCAGCACGATCGCGAACTGGTCGAGCGCCGACGTCGGCTGCTGGTTCCGGGAGTCGAAGTACTGCGACACCATCTGGCTGGTCATCACGCCGAAGGCCTTCTGGCCCTGGCCGTCCAGGTTGAAGTTGACAATCCACTGGCTCTGCGAGTTCAGGACCGCGGAGACCGTGGTCAGGTTCGTCCCCAGGACCTTGGCCACGTCCAGCACATACTTCAGACCCTGGGAGTCGCAGGCGACGATCTGCGCGCCGGGCGCGTCCCAGTTGTTCGGGTTCTTGCCGTAGATCTCCTTCTCCCAGTCCTTGTGCCGGCAGTTCAGGCGGTTGAAGTCCCCGATGACGGCCTTGCTGGTCACCTTCGTGATATCACCGGAGGCGTCGGTGGCGGTCGGCAGCCTGGTGGTGAGGGACGGGCTCGGGCTCGGCGACGGGGAGGCGCCCGGCGAGGAACCCGGGCTGGCCGACGCCGACGGCGACGGGCTGGCCGACGCCGACGGCGACGGGCTGGCCGGCGCCGACGGGCTGGCCGACGCCTTCGCGCCCGAGCGGCCGGCGCCCGACAGGAGGCGCGCTCCTGTCGCCTGCCCGCTCGCGCCGGACGCCGATGGGCTCGGCGTCGCCGAGGCAGCCGCCTTCGGGCTCGCCGAAACCGACCCGCCCGGCGATGGCGAGGGGATGGGCGACGGCAACGCGCCCGGCGGCGGCGAGGCACCGGAACCGGGCGGCGGCAGCTGCGTCGGGTAGCCCTGCGCGACCAGCAGCACCTGGCGGAACCGGAGAACCGCGGAGCTGAGCAGGGGCGCGATGTCCTGCGCGCTCTTGCCGGGCACCGAGACGACAATGTTGTCGGTCCCCTGCTGCTGTACCTTCGCGCCGGTGAAGCCCTGCCCGTTCACGCGGCTGTTCAGGATCGCGATCGACTGCGACATCTGGCTGCTGGTCGGCGTGGTGTTGTGCGGAGCGACGGCCTTGATCGTGAAGGTGGTACCGCTGGACAGGTCAAGGCCCAGGCCGACCTTGAACTTGTCGTGCCAGCTCCCCGGGTGCAGGGCGGCCCCGCCGAGGATCGTCGCGAGCATGACGATCAGCAGCGCGACCAGGATCCCGAGATACCGCCACGGCCGGGAGACTAGTCCCGGCTGCCTCGATGGGCCGCCCGGGCGGGACGCGGTGCGGGCCCGGGGGGACGACCCCCCGGAGCCCCCCGCGGAGCCGCGCGGCCGGGACGACCTGTTGCTTGGGGGTGCCACCTGTGCCTGTCCTTAGTTCGGTCGGGCCGCGGTACG
>DASPZH010000093.1:0-3543 GCA_035636335.1 Streptosporangiaceae bacterium | reverse complement strand
GAGTCTGGCTTCCCCCGCTGTGACCAGGCAAACTTCCGGCCGGCCCGAGCAGGTACCGGCCGTCCGTTCACACCGAAAACGCCCGGCCCACGCGCGCGCAGCAAAGGCAGAGGTCAGGCTGGTGGACGCGAGCCTGAAGGGCTCCGGGCGCCCGCCTCACCCGGTGGCACGTCCACTCCAGTGCCGATCCCGGCTGGCCGGCCGGGTCGACGCCCCCGACGCCCAGATGGTGGGGGTAGCGGAGCACGTGCCAGGGAGGCGCGACGGGCCGGTCCGACGGCACTTACGCCGGTCGCGAAACGGCTTCTGCGGTCGACGGCGCCGACAGTACCGTAACCTCAGGCAGCCCTGATCCCCAGGAGATCCCCAGGAAAGGAACGGCGATGTTCGATCCGGCCGTGATCGGCCCGCGGGTCCGCAGGGATCCGCTGGACCGCAGGGATCCGCTGGACCGCAGGGATCCGCTGGACCGCAGGGATCCGCTGGACCGCAGGGATCCGCGTGACGGCGGAGAGCGGCCGAGGCCGCTGCTCAGGATGATGCTGGGCGAGGTGCTGCGCCGGACCAGGCTGGAGCAGCGCCGGACCCTGGCCGACGTGGCCAGGGCCGCGCGGGTCTCGATGCCGTACCTGTCCGAGGTGGAGCGCGGACGCAAGGAGGCGTCCTCGGAGATCCTCGCCGCCATCTGCGACGCTCTGCGCATCGACCTGGCCGACCTGCTGGCCGAGGCGGGGAGCGACCTGCTCGGCGAGCGCGCCCGCCGGACCGAGGTCGTCAGGCTCGACGCGATCCGGGACCGTGCCGCGCCGCAGCGGGGTGCAGCGCGCGGGGCCGGGCCCGCCGGCGCCGCCCCCCCGCCGGGGGCGGCCGGCTCGGGCGCCGCCATGTGCCTGCTCGCCGCGTGACCGTCAGGCGCGTGACCGTCAGGCGCTGGCCAGCTCGGACAGTGCCGCCTTGCGGCTGGGGATGACGTTGTCGGCCAGGCCGTAGTCCACCGCCTCGCGGGCGCTGAACGTCTTGTTCCTGTCGGTGTCGCTCCTGATCTTGGCCACCGGATGGCCGGTGTGCAGGCTGAGTATCCCGGCCACCTCGGCCCGGACCTTCGCCACCTCCTTGGCCTGGATCGCGAGGTCCGGCAGGGTGCCCTGGGCCTGGCTGGACGGCTGGTGCAGCAGCACCTTCGCGTGCGGCAGTACGGCCCGCTTGCCCGGCGCCCCGGCGGCCAGCAGCACGGCCGCCGCGGACGCCGCCTGCCCCATGCAGATGGTGGCGACGTCGGGCCTGACGAACTGCATCGTGTCGTAGATCGCGGTCAGCGCGCTGTAGGAGCCGCCCGGCGAGTTGATGTAGAGGCTGATCTCCAGGTCGGGGCTGGCCGACTCGAGATGCAGCAACTGCGCCATCACCACGTTCGCGACGCCGTCGTCGATCTCGGTGCCGAGGAAGATGATCCGTTCGGACAGCAGCCGGGAGTAGACGTCGTACGCGCGCTCGCCGAGCGGGGTCTTCTCGATCACGGTGGGGATCGTGTACTGGCCCATGGTCACAGCCCCGCCATCCTGGTCGCGAGCGAGGGACGCACGTCGTCGAGCCGCTGCACGATGTGGTCGACGATTCCGTAGTCGCGCGCCTCCTCGGCGCTGAACCAGCGGTCGCGCAGGCTGTCCCGCTCCACGGCCTCCACCGGCTGGCCGGTGTGCTGCGCGATCAGCCTGACCATCATGGCCCCGGTCTTCTCGAGTTGCTCGGCGTAGATCTCCACGTCGGCCGCCGTGCCGCCGAAGCCGGCCGAGCCCTGGTGCATCAGAACCTGGGCGTGCGGCAGGCTGTAGCGCTTGCCCGGCGTCCCGGCGCAGAGCAGGAACTGGCCCATGCTCCCGGCCAGGCCCATGGCCAGGGTGCTGACGTCGTTGGGGATCAGCCGCATCGTGTCGTAGATCGCGAGCCCCGCGCTGACCGAGCCGCCCGGGGAGTTGATGTACAGGCTGATATCGCTGCGCGGGTCCTCCGCCGACAGCAGCAGCAACTCGGCGCACAGCCGGTTGGCGACCGCGTCGTTCACTTCGGTGCCAAGCACGATGATGCGGTGGTACAGCAGCCTGGCGACAAGCTGGTCGTCGAGCGCGCCCGCGGTCGTGGTCTCGGCTACGGCAGTCTGCATGCTCTCCCTGCTCTCGGTCGGGCGGCGGACGGGCTCACCTGGCACCTTCCGCCTGTCACGACCAACATGTCCGACCGGGCCGGCGGGCGCCAAGTCAATCTGCTGACGGCAGAGCTGCCGCGAACGCGTGACCTGCGACCGCCGGGTATGTGGAGGGCTTCCTCCAGAACAGCCCGGCAGGGTCTAGAATTGGCCGCGCATAACGACGAATTCGCCAAACGGGTGCGAGGAGGAATCCATGGGCAACTGGCAACTTGACCCTTACCACACGCAGGTCGAGTTCTCCGCCAAGCACCTCGGCATGATGACCGTCCGCGGTCACTTCGCCGAGGTCGCCTCGACCGCCGACATCGACCCCGACCGGCCGGAGTCGGCGGCGGTGCAGGTCACCATCGCCGCCGCCAGCATCCGCACCAACCACGAGGCGCGGGACAACGACCTGCGGTCGCCGAACTTCCTCGACACCGAGCGGTTCCCGCTGATCACGTTCGCGAGCACCGCCGTCCAGCCGGCCGGGCCCGAGCGCTACACGCTGACCGGTGACCTGACCATCAAGGGCATCACGCGCCCGGTATCGCTTGAGGTGACGAAGTACGGGGAGTTCAACGACCCGATGATGGGCCACCGGATCGCCTACAGCGCGCACACGCAGATCAACAGGACGGAATTCGGCCTCACCTTCAACATGGTGCTGGACGGCCGGTTCGTCGTCAGCAACGAGATCCAGATCATGATCGAGGGCGAACTCGTCGAGCAAAAGGAGCCCGCCGAGGCGGCGGCCGGCTGACCGGCCCTAGAATCGCCGTGTGATCACCGGCGTACATGCCATCCTGTTCTCCCCCGAGGCCGAGAAGGTTCGCGGGTTCCTCGCCGACACGCTCGGCCTGGCATCGGTCGACGCGGGCGGCGGCTGGCCCATCTTCGCGCTGCCTCCCGCCGAGCTCGCCGTTCACCCAGCCGAGCGGACCAGCCATCAGCTCTACCTGATGTGCGACGATATCCACGCCACGCTCGCCGAGCTCACGGCCGCGGGAGCCGTCGTGGCGCGGGACGTCGCCGATCAAGGCTGGGGACTGCTCGCCGCGATCCGCCTGCCAGACGGCTCGGAGCTCGCCGTCTACGAGCCCCGGCACCCATCGCCGCTGCGACCCTGACGGCCGCTCCAGCCAGAAGGCCGCACCAGCCAGAAGGCGCCTCGCAGGCACCTGGCACCCGGCAGCGCGCGACCGCGAGACGGAGGTGAGCGCGATTTCCGTCGACGACTGCGACCTGGTCGTCCGCGGCGGAACCGTGGTGACCGCGGGCGGCTCGGCCGAGTGCGACCTGGGCGTCCGCGACGGCAGGATCAGCCAGATCGGCGGGTCGCCGCGCGGCCGCAGGGA
>DASPZH010000092.1:0-3708 GCA_035636335.1 Streptosporangiaceae bacterium | reverse complement strand
CGTCGGCCGTCCAGGTGGGCTGGCCGCGCTGGTCGGCGACGGCGGCCACGGCCGTCTCCGTGCCGGCCAGCCTGATCATCGTGTGCACGAAGCTCGGGCCAGCGCCGCCGTACAGCCAGGCCGTCCGCAGGACCAGGCCGGTATCGGGCAGCAGGCCGAGGACGGCACGCTCGCCGGCCAGCTTGGTGCGGCCGTAGCTGGTCCGCGGCGCCGGCGGGTCGTCTTCCCGGTACGGCCGGCCCGCGTCGCCGGCGAACACCTGCGCGGTCGAGATCTGCACCATCCGCGCCCCGGTCTCGGCGCACGCGGCGGCCAGGTGCTCGGCGCCCAGGCCGTTCACGCGCAGCGCCGCCTGCTCGTCGGCCTCCGCGGCGTCGACCGCCGTCCACGCGGCGCAGTTGACGACGATGCCCGGCCGGTAGTCGCCGATCACCGCGCGCACGGCCGCCTCGTCGGTCACGTCGAACTCCCGCCTGCCGAGGCCCATCACGGTCTCGCGGCGGGCCCGCAGCGCGGCCATGACGTCCTGGCCCAGCATGCCTCTGGCGCCGGTGACCAGCCACCTCGTCACGGCAGCGTCCCTGACCCGGCCCCGGCAGGCCCGCCGGGCCCCGGCACGAGGGCGTTCATAGCCGAGGAACACTAGCGCGCCGCGGCACCGGCCGAGTGCAACCCCGCGCAGATCGCGCCGATTAAATAGCGAAGCATTGACCACGCGGTTACCGCCCGCGGCCGACGCGCGACGGCACCCCGGCTGGGCGGAAAGCGCGGATCGCGAGAGGATTGCCAGATGACCTGCACCCTGCACGTCGCCTGGGATGATCATCTGACCAGCTACAACTTCGGTCCCGGTCACCCGCTGGCGCCGATCAGGGTCGAGCTGACGATCGAGCTCGCCCGCGCGCTCGGCGTGCTCGACGGCGAGGGGGTGACCGTCGCCGCGCCGCCCCCGGCCACCGACGCCGAGCTCGGCTACGTGCACGACGCCGGCTACATCGAGGCGGTCAGGCAGGCCGGCCGCGCCGAGTCGATCCCTGTCGCTGGCCGGTACGGTCTCGGCACCGAGGACGACCCGATCTTTCCCGGCATGCACGAGGCCTCGGCGCTGGTCGCGGGGGCGACGCTGGCGGCGGCGCGGGCGATGTGGTCGGGCCGGGCCGAGCACGGGGTGAGCATCGCCGGCGGGCTCCACCACGCGATGCGGGACCACGCGAGCGGGTTCTGCGTCTACAACGACCCGGCCATCGCGATCGCCTGGCTGCTGGCCCAGGGCGCCGAGCGGGTCGCCTACGTCGACATCGACGTCCACCACGGCGACGGCGTCCAGGCCGCGTTCTACGACGACCCCAGGGTGCTGACGATCAGCCTGCACGAGTCCCCGCGCACGCTGTTCCCCGGCACCGGGCGGCCGTCGGAGACCGGCGGCCCGGACGCGGAAGGGTCCGCGGTCAACGTCGCGCTGCCCGCCGGGACCAGGGACGCGGGCTGGCTGCGCGCGTTCCACGCCGTCGTGCCGCCGCTGTTGCGCGCGTTCCGGCCGCGGGTCCTGGTCAGCCAGCATGGCTGCGACACGCACTGGATGGACCCGCTGGCCAACCTGGAGCTGACCATCGACGCCCAGCGAGCCGCGCACGCGGCCATCCACGCTCTCGCGCACGAGACCGCGGGCGGCCGCTGGCTGCTCACCGGGGGCGGCGGCTACGAGGTGGTCCAGGTGGTGCCGAGAACCTGGACGCACCTGCTGGCCGAGGCCGCGGGCCGGCCGGTCGACCCGGCCATCCCGACGCCGCCCGGCTGGCGCGACTACGTCGCCCGCCGCACCAGGGCCGCCGCGCCGGAGTTCATGACCGAGCAGGCGCCGGCCGCCTATCCCAGCTTCGATGACGGCTACGACCCGGACGAGCCGGTCGACCGGGCCATCATGGCGACCCGCGCCGCGGTGTTCCCGCTGCACGGCCTGATGCCGTAGCCGGTCACCCGGGCGCGGGCGGGGATCAGCCCGGCATCAGCCGCGCGGCGAGCGGCGCCGCGAGGCTCACCGCGGCCGCCGAGCCGAGGCCGATCCCCCAGCCGACCGGGCCGAGCGGGGTGCAGCCGAAAAAGTGGCTCAGCACCGGCGTCTGGATGACGGCGGCCAGCGCCGCGGCCGAGCCGACGCTGGCCGCGATGACCAGCGGGCTGCGCCGGCCGGAGACCAGGGTCTGGCCAAGCTGTGCGTCGACCAGGCCGACCAGCGCGGTGGTGGACGCCCGCCGCCGGGTGAGGCCGGTCATCCGCCCGCCGGCCCAGGCGGCCAGCCCGGCCCCGGCGGTGAGCCCGCCCCTGACCAGGATGTCCCGGTTCAGCGCGGATCCGAGCGAGGCCTCGGGACCCTCGCGGAGCAGCATCTGCGGTGTCGCGCCGGCCGGCTCCCTGACCGCGAGCGCCAGCGACGGCACCATGTCGGTGAACAGGTTCACCAGCAGAAGCTGCCGGGCGTTCAGCACCGATCCGCCCGGCACCGCCAGCCCGGTTCCCAGCGTGAACGCGATCTCCCCCAGGTTGCCGCCGAGCAGCAGCGCGATCGCGTCGCGGACCGATGACCACATGGCACGGCCCTCGACGATCGCGTCGATGATCGTCTCGATCCGGTCGTCGGTCACCACGATGTCGGCGGCGTCCTTGGCCGCGTTGGTACCGCGCCGGCCGAGCGCGACGCCGACGTCCGCCAGCTTGATCGCCGGCGCGTCGTTGGCCCCGTCGCCGGTGACGGCGACGACCCGGCCGGCGCGTTGCAGCGCGGCCACGATCCTGACCTTGTGATCCGGGCTCACCCTGGCGAACACGGCCGCCCGGGTGACCAGCTCGTCAAGCTCGGGGTCGGCGAGGCCGTCGAGTTCGGAACCGGTGACCACGCGGCCGTCCAGCAGGCCAAGCTCGGCCGCGATGGCCCCGGCGGTGCTCGGATGGTCACCGGTCAGCATCAGCACTCCGACCCTGGCGGCACGCAGCCCGCGGATCGCCGCGGCGGCGGTGTCCCTGACCGGGTCGGTGAGCGCCAGCAGGCCGGTGAACCGCAGCCGGCTGATCCGGTCCTCGCGCAGGTCGCGCCGGCTCGAGGCGTCCCGCTCGGCCACCGCGAGCACGCGGTAACCAGACGTGGCGAGCCGGTCGACCTCGCGCGTGATCGCGCGCCTGGCCCGCTGGTCGAGGTCGGTCGTGCGGCCGCCGCGCCGCTGCTGCGTGCACAACGGCAGCACGGTCTCCGGCGCGCCCTTGACGCACAGCATCTGGCCGGCCGGGGTGCGGCCGAGTACCGCGTGGTAACCGCGGGACGGCTCGAACGGCAGCTCGCCGGTCAGCCGCCAGCGCCCGACGCCGAGATCCACGCCGACCCCGGCCTGCCGGGCCCCCTCGGCCACGGCCCGGTCGGTGGCGTGGGCGAAGGTCTCGCCGGCGCGCTGCTCGGGCGTCGCCCGCAGCCCGGCGGCCAGCACCAGCCTGCCGTCCGGCGGCAGCGCGGACAGCGGCCGGCTGGCCGGCGCTGTGTTGGCTGGCCCTGTGCTGGCCGGCCCAGTGCTGGCTGGCGCTGGGCCGGCTGGCACGACCCGGTGCAGCCGGATCCTGCCCTGCGTGAGCGTGCCGGTCTTGTCGAAGCACAGCACGTCCACCCGGCCGAGCGCCTCGATCGTGCCGGGATTGCGTACCAGCGCGTTGCGCCGCGACAGC
>DASPZH010000091.1:0-3565 GCA_035636335.1 Streptosporangiaceae bacterium | reverse complement strand
ATCGCTGGCAGGGGCTGCACGACGTCCCAGCGAACTGGGGCAGGTCGGTCGTCACCATCGGCGTCTTCGACGGCGTGCATCGTGGTCACCGGCGGATCGTCGCCCGGGCCGCGGAGATCGGCGCCGGCCTGGGCCTGCCGCTCGTGGTGGTCACCTTCGACCCCCATCCGGACGAGGTAATCCGGCCCGGCTCGCATCCCCCGCTGCTCTGCACGCCGCGGTACCGCGGCGAGCTGCTCGGCAGGCTGGGCGCCGACGCGGTCTGCGTGCTGCCGTTCACCCAGGAGTTCTCCCAGCTTTCCGCCGAGGACTTCGTGAAGTCGGTGCTGGTCGACGGGCTGCACGCGGCCGCCGTGGTGATCGGCGAGAACTTCAGGTTCGGCCACAAGGCGGCTGGCAACGTCGCGCTGCTCGGAGAGCTCGGCGAGAAGTACGAGTTCACCGCGGAGGGGGTTCCGCTGCTCGCCGACCACGGCGTCACCGTCTCGTCGAGCTGGATCAGGGACTTGCTCTCGGCCGGGGAGGTCGCCGCCGCGGCGGTTGACCTCGGCCGGCCGCACCGGGTCGAGGGTGTCGTGGTCCGCGGTCACCGGCGCGGCCGCGCGCTCGGGTTCCCCACGGCGAACGCCGAGCCGCCGCCACACACGGCCATCCCGGCGGACGGCGTCTACGCGGGCTGGCTGGCCAGCCTGGACACCGACGGCGCAGAAGCGGAGCGCTGGCCGGCCGCGATCTCGGTGGGCTCCAACCCGACCTTCGACGGGCAGGAGCGGTCCGTCGAGGCCTACGCGCTTGACCGGGACGATCTGGACCTGTACGGGGTGCATGTGGCGGTCGAGTTCGCCGAGCGGATCCGGCACCAGGTCAAGTTCGGATCTGTCGATCAGCTCGTCGAGCAGATGCGCAGGGACGTCGACGCCGCCCGCGAGCTGGTCGTTTCCGGTCGGCGAGGGAACGGCAGATGCGACTGAGCAGGCCCGGTCACCGGCTGCGGGCAGCCGGTGCGATCGTCGTCGGCGGGCTGACCCTGACGCTCGCCGCGCCCGGGCACGCGGCGGTCGGGCCGGGACCGGTCGTCGGGCCGGGAGCGGTCGTCGGGCCGCCCGTGACAGTGAGCACCGGGCCGGCCTGCGCCGGGCAGGACGCCGAAGTGCAGACGGCTGCCGGTGCGCGGACCGGCGTCCTGTACGAGAACTGGATCGGCTGCCACGGCATCGGCTTCGCCTACTCGGCCGACGGCGGCAAGACGTTCAGCACCGGACGGGAGCTGCCAGGCTCGGGCGGCGGCTGGGACCCGGCGATCGCGGTCGGCCCGCGCGGCGACGTCTACGCGGCGTTCATGGTCCACCGCGACACGCGCAGCTATCCGGTCGTCGACATCTCCGCCGACCACGGCAGGACGTTCGGTGCGGTCAGGCCGCTCGTCCCGGCACGCAGGAACAACTGGGGGGACCGCGACTTCGTGGCCATCGGCCCGCACGGCGCGATCGTCGTCACCTGGGACTACGGGCCGCGCAAGCTGACCAGGAAGGACTTCACCTGCAACCCGGCCGGCAGTTGCTCGTTCGTGGCCGGCGATATCAACGTGGTCATGCAGCGATCCACCGATCACGGCCGGACCTGGAGCAAGATTATCCCGATCAGCCCCGGCTTCCCTGGCAGCGGCGCCGACAGCGCGCCGCTGGTCGTCGAGCCCGACGGCAGGCTCGACGTCCTGTACCAGGGCTACCAGATGCTCAGCCGCACGACCCTGAGGCTGGGTGTGGCTCACAGCTTCTTCACGACCTCGGCTGACAACGGGCGCACGTGGTCCAGGCCGCGGCGGCTGGGCCCGGCCAGGCTCTCGACGAGCACGTCCGAATGGTGGATCGACGGGTCGCTTGGGCTGGACTCCGCCGGCAACCTCTACGCGACCTGGGACACCCAGAGCGGCGGTCGCGACATCGGCTGGCTCGCCTACTCGACCGACCGCGGCCGCGGTTGGTCCAGGCTAGTCCGGGTGACCAGGCACTCCTTCCCGGCGATGCGCCTGGTGCAGGTGCTCGGCGGCGGTCCGCGGCTCGCCTACATCGGGCTGCTGACCGACGGCGTGCGGTGCGGCAGAATGCGTTGCTACGGGCAGTATGTGCGGGCGTTCTCGATCGGCAAGGGCTGGCTGACCCCGCTGACCCGGGTTTCGCGTCGGTTCGGGAACCGGCGGGTTTGGCCGGGTGACACGATCGGGCTCTCGCTGTTCCCGGGCGGCGGGCCCGGTCGGCGGCTCGCGGTGAGCTGGGGCAGCGCGATCGGCGGCCGGAGCGCGCGCTCGCAGATCCGGACCGCCGTCGTGAGCGGCCTGCCCTGAGGGCGCGGCGGCGAATCGCGCCGGCCGGCCGTGATACCGTTATGGAGGCTTAAGTATCTGGCCTGGCTTGCTGCGCCCTCATGCGGCTTGCCGACCCGGGTGCAGGGCAGTTCCGCCCGCGCCCTCCCGCCGCTCGGTGCGGATTACGCATACTCGCGCATACCCGCTGCCGCAGCAGAACCGATGGCCGACGACAAGAGGGAAAACTGTGCCGCTCGACAGCGAAGTAAAGATGGAGATCATCTCCGAGCACGCGACAAGTGAGGGTGACACCGGCTCGCCGGAGGTCCAGATCGCGCTGCTGAGCAAGCGGATCAGTGGTCTTACCGAGCACCTGAAGGTGCACAAGCACGACCACCACAGCCGCCGCGGGCTGCTGCTGCTTGTCGGGCGCCGCCGGCGCTTGCTGCAGTACCTGGCCCGCGAGGACATCAACCGCTACCGCGCGCTGATCGAAAGGCTCGGCCTGCGCCGTTAGGGACACGCCCGGGCCACGTGACACGCTAGGGCCGGCGCGGGCGGCGACGTATCGCCCTGAGGTGGCCGCTGGCGCTACATTGGTGGTCGGGGACCTGGGCGGTGCATCGCCCGCTGTCAACTGAATAACACCCAAGAACCCCGAGGTTATAACCGGAAAACGTCCCGCGGCCCCGGCCCGGAGCGCTCAGCGTGCCTGAGGGCCGGTCCTCGGTAGTGGTTCTCGGATAGGCCCGCCTTGCGGCTCATCGCCGGGCAGGCCCGATCCGAGGGCTTCGATCGAAGACCGGTCGGCAGCTTCCGTCCAGCAGACTGGACGCCGACGACGCTCCGCTGGCGGCGGGCGGACGCGGGACCTCATGCAAGGAGGTCTCACCCCATGGAGGGTGTGCACATCGCCGAAGCCGTTGTCGACAACGGCGCATTCGGCGTACACAAGATCAGATTCGAGACCGGCCGCCTGGCTAAGCTGGCGTCCGGCTCCTCCGTCGTCTACCTGGACGACGAGACGATGGTGCTGTCGGCGACCACGGTTTCCAAGCACCCCAAGGAAAACCTGGATTTCTTCCCGCTCACCGTGGACGTGGAAGAGCGGATGTACGCGGCGGGCCGGATTCCCGGCTCGTTTTTCCGTCGTGAGGGCCGGCCGTCGGAAGACGCGATCCTCACCTGCCGCCTGATCGACCGGCCGCTGCGGCCGTCGTTCGTCAAGGGCCTGCGCAACGAGGTGCAGGTCGTCGAGAC
>DASPZH010000090.1:0-12769 GCA_035636335.1 Streptosporangiaceae bacterium | reverse complement strand
GAGCTGCGCTCGCGGGCCGCCGCCTCGGGCACGACGTTCGAGCACCAGGTCGACCTGGTCAGGAGCGGCGTGCCGGTGGGAAGGCACGGCAGCGGCGCGGACATCGCGGGCGCGGTCACGTGGCTGGTCTCCGGTGACGCTTCCTACGTCACCGGGCAGACGATTGGGGTCAACGGCGGTGTCTGGCTCAGTTGAACCGCAGGGGGCGGCCGGCCGGATGGCCGGCCGCCGTGCCCTGGTCACCGGCGGCGCCTCCGGGATCGGGCTGGCCACGATCTCGCGGCTGCTGGCCGAAGGCGCACGAGTCGTCGCGGTGGACCGCCGGGCGCCGCGGCCTGACCCGCGGGCCGTACCCGCGGTCCCGTACCTGACCGCCGATGTCAGCCAGCCCGGGCAGGTGACCAGCGCCGTGCGCGAGGCCGCTGACCTGCTTGGCGGGCCCGCGGACGTGCTGGCGAACGCGGCGGGCGTCTACCAGGTCCGGCCGATGCTCGATCTCACCGCTGCTGAGTGGGACCACACGCTGGCGACCAACCTCCGCGGGCCGTTCCTGGTCGGCCGGGCATTCGCCGCCGCCCTGATCGGAGCCGGCCTGCCCGGCGCGATCGTGAACGTCGGCTCCACCGCGGCCCTGGTCGCCGATGCCGCCGAGCCCACCGCGCACTACAACGCCAGCAAGGCCGGCGTGCTCGCGCTCACCAGGCAGATGGCCGTCGAGTGGGCGCCGCACGGCATCCGGGCCAACGCGGTCTGCCCGGGCGTGATCGACACGCCGATGCTGCGGCTCATGGACGACCCCGTGGCCGGGCACGCCTACCTGGAGACCGGCGTACCGCTGCGCCGCCTGGGAACCGCCGACGAGGTCGCGGCCGTCATCGTGTTCCTGGCGTCCCCGGACGCGTCCTACCTCACTGGCGCCGCCGTCCCGGTGGACGGCGGCAGTACCGCGATCTGAAAGGAGCGGCGATGGGCGAGTACCCGCATGTGCGCGTGGCAGGTTCGGCGGAGCAGCGCGGCCGGCAGTACGGCGAGCAGGCACGGGAGCGGATACGCCGCTCGGTCAGCGCGTACCGGGACGTGTTCGTGAGCGTGGCGGGCTGGGACTGGGCGACCGTCCGCCGGGAGGCAGCGCGGTTCGAGGCCCCGATGGCGGCGTTCGGGCCGCAGTACCTCACCGAGATGCGCGGCATCGCCGAGGGCGCCGGGCTCGACTTCCTCGACGTGCTCGCGATCAACGTGCGGACCGAGGTGATGTTCGCCGCGAAGGCACGGCAGGCGGCCGGCACCGGGCCGGCTAGCACGGCATCGGCCGGCAGGGGGCCGGGCGAGTGCAGCGCGTTCGCGGTCGCCCCGGCGCCCGGCCACACCGGGCCGACGCTCCTCGGGCAGAACTGGGACTGGCTGCCGCACTCGGCTGACACGGTGGTCGTGCTCGAGGCCCGCCAGGACGACGGCCCGGACTTCGTCACCGTCGTCGAGGCCGGCCTGCTGGCCAAGACGGGGATGAACTCATCCGGGCTGGGACTGGCCACGAACGCGCTGGTTACCGCCGATGACGCGGGCGAGCCCGGCCTGCCCTACCACCTGCTGCTGCGCGCGATCCTGGACTGCGAGAACGTCTCTGACGCGATCACCACGCTGCAGGCAGGCTTCCGGTCCTCCTCGGCCAACTACCTGCTCGCGCACCGGGACGGCGCGGTTGTCGACGTCGAAGGCTCGCCCGGCGATTTCTCCCGGCTGTACTTCCTTTATCCCGGCAGCGCCGACGGCATCATCTTGCACACGAACCATTTCCTCGCCGACCGGTTCGCCCGCAAGGACGTCTCGGTCTGGGCGATGCCGGACAGCCCGGTCCGGCTGCAGCGGCTGCGCGCGGGCGTGCACGCCGCGCCGGATCACTCACTGGCGACGTTCCGGTCGCTGCTGTCCGACCACGCGAACTACCCGTCGGGCGTGTGCTGCCATCCCGACCTCAGGATGGCCCCGGCCGATCAGGGCATGACCGTGACGTCGGTGCTGATGGACCCGGGCGCGCAGCGAATGTGGGTCACCGACGGGAACCCGTGCACCGCTCCGTACCGGGAACTGGACTACTCGGGATTCCTGGCCAAGCCTTCGCCGGTGGCGCAGGCCCGCTCCATGAGCGGTCAGGCGGCGGGAGAGGCAGCATGAGCATCTCGCTCGGCTTCGGCCTGATCACGTGCCAGCGCTACCCCGGCGACGAGCGGACCGACCTCCAGATCTACGCCCAGGCGCTGGACCTGGCCGAGCAAGCGGAGCGACTCGGCCTGGACTCGGTCTGGGTTTCCGAGCACCACTTCGTCGACGACGGTTACCTGCCCTCCCCGCTGCCGCTCTGCGCGGCGATCGCGGCACGCACCCAACGGGTTGGGATCGGGACCGGCGTCGTGCTCGCGCCGCTGCATGACCCGCTGCGACTGGCCGAGGATGCCGCGGTGACCGACCTGATCTCGGCTGGACGGCTGATACTCGGGATCGGGCTCGGCTGGCGGGAGGAGGAGTTCGAGGGGCTGGGTGCCCGGCTCGCGGAGCGGGTTCCCCGGATGGTCGCCAGCATGGACACGATGCGGCGTGCCTGGCGCGGTGACCTCGCCCCCGGCGGTGCCCGTCAGGACCTGCCTGCCGTCCGAGTCCGGCCGCTGCCGGCCCGGGCTGACGGGCCGCCGCTGTGGATCGGCGCGATGAGCGAGCCCGCCATCAGGCGGGCGGGCCGGCTCGCGGACGGGTTCATGGCCATCGAGGTCAGCCCCGCGCTGCTCGCCGAGCAGGCCGGGCTGGCACGGCAGGAGTTCCAGGCGGCCGGGCGGACGGGAGAATTCCCGATCAGCGTGCATCTGCCGGTCCTCGCCTGGGATGGCCCGGACGCCTGGGATCTGATCAGGGACTCCTGCCGGTACGTGGCCTGGAAGTACGAGGACATGGAGGGCGCCAGGGGCGGTGCCAGCGAGCCGCGGCTGCCGCCGCCGATGACCGCCGCCGAGGAGGACGCGCTTCGGGAGTCCGTCATCCTCGGGACCCCGGCGCAGGTGGCCAGCACGATCGATGAGTACCGGCGGGCGGCGGGCGGGGACCTGGTCTTCATCGCGGGCCTGTACTTCCCCGGCCTCGCGTGGGACGTGCAGTGCCAGGCCGTGCGGACATTCGCCCAGCAGGTGGCCCCGCTGGTCAGGAACCTTGCCGCGGACGTTGCCGGTGGCTGAGCCTGGCTGGGTGGTCGGCGTCGACGTCGGCGGGACGTTCACCGACGCGATCGCGACCAGCGCCGCCGGTGACGTCCGGGTCGCGAAGGTGCCGTCCACCCCGGCCGAGCCGGGCCTGGCGTTCGAGCGGGCCCTGGCCGCTCTGGCCGACGCGGGGGTGCGCCCGGAGTCGGTCGTGATGATCTTCCACGGCACGACGGTCGCGACGAACGCGCTGCTGACCGGCCGCACGGCCCGGGTCGTCCTGGCCGCGACGCAGGGCTTCGGTGACATCCTCGGCTACCGGAACGGCTCACGGCCGGTGGTCTACGACCTGACCCAGCCCCGGCCCCGGCCGCTGGTGGGGCGCCGGGACCGGATCGAGGTCGCCGAACGGCTCTCCGGCCTCGGTGAGGTTGTCACGCCGCTCACGCCCGGGGAGATCGAGCGGGTCGCCGTCGCGGTCGCGGCCGCGCGGCCCGATGCCGTCGCGGTCTGCCTGCTGTTCAGCTACCTGGACGACACGCACGAGAAGCTGCTCGGCGAGGCCATAGCGAAGAGGCTGCCGGGGGTGCCGGTCACGCTGTCGGCCGAGGTCGCCAGGGAGTTCCGGGAGTACCCGAGGACGTCCACGGCGGTGATCAACGCGGCGCTGCGACCGGTCGTCGGGAGCTACCTGCTGGCGCTGCGGTCCAGGATCGGCTCACTGCGGATCGCGCCGCCGCTGCAGATCATGCAGTCCAACGGGGGCTGCCTGCCCGCCGACCGGGCGGCTGAGCAGGCACACCGGCTAGTGCTTTCCGGCCCGGCAGCGGGCGTGGCGGGCACCGTCGCACTGGGCGCCAGGTACGGAATCGGCCAGCTCATCTCGCTCGACATGGGCGGCACTTCGCTGGACGTCTGCCTGGTGCCCGACGGCATCCCCCCGGTCACCGCCCGGCAGGAGGTCGACGGAAGCCCGATCCTGGCCCCGGCCGTGGACATCGTCACGGTCGGCGCCGGCGGCGGCAGCATCGCCGAGGTCGACCGGGCCGGGCGGCTCAGGGTCGGCCCGCAGAGCGCCGGCGCCGCTCCGGGGCCGGCCGCATACGGCACCGGCGGTGACCGGGCCACGCTGACCGACGCGCACGTGGTGGCGGGCACGCTGCCTGCCTGCATGCCGCTCGCCGGACAGCTCTCCCTGGACGCCGCCGCGGCACGCGTGGTGCTCAAGCCGGTCGCGGAGCAGCTTGGCCTGCCCGTGCGGCACGCGGCCGACGGCATCGTCCGGCTCGCCGTCGCCCAGATGACCGCGGCGCTGCGCCGGGTCTCGGTGCAGCGCGGCATCGACCCGCGCGAGTACACGCTGGTGGCGTTCGGCGGGGCCGGACCGCTGCACGCGGGGCTGCTGCTGCGCGAGATGGGGTTCCGCTCCGTGCTCGTGCCCCGCTTCCCCGGGCTGTTCGCCGCGTCCGGGCTGACGTCGACCGACATCCGGGTAGACGACTCGCGCACGGTGCTCGGCGTACTGCGGCCCGAGCTGTTCGCGGACCTGGCCGCCTGGTACACCGAAGCGGGCCGGGCGCTGACCGCGCTGCTGCGCCGGGACGGCGTGGCGGCCGGCGCCATCCGGCTCGCGGCCAGCGCGGACTGCCGGTTCCTCGGCCAGGGCTATGAGCTGAGCGTGCCGCTGCCGGCTCGTGGCCAGCGCGGCGTCGCGGCGCTGGCCGGCCGGTTCCGGGACCTGCACCTGCGCACCTACGGGCACGCCAACCCCGACCAGGAGGTGGAGGTGGTGAACGTGCGGCTGTCGGCGTTCGGGGCGCTGCCGCTCGGCCGGGCCGGATCCGGCGCCGTATCGAGCCGCGCGGCGGCGCCCGGGCAGCCGGCGGCGCCGGCGCCGGCCTCGGCCAGGGCCGGGCAGGTCAGCGCCCAGCTTCCCGGCGCCGGGTCCGCCCGGAAGCTGCCGGTCTATGACCGGGACCTGATCGAGGCAGGCCAGGCGGTGTCCGGGCCCGCGATCGTGCACCAGCTCGACACCACCACCGTCGTGCTGGCCGGACAGCGCGCCAGGGTCGACGAGCTCGGCAGCATGTGGCTGGAGGAGAGCAGGTGAGCGGACAGCCTGCCCGCCCGGCGAGGGTGGACCCCATCACGTTCGAGCTGGCCAGCGCCGCGCTGCTGTCAGCGGCGGTGGAGATGGGCGGGGTGCTCAAGCACTCGAGCTACAGCCCGATCATCCGCGAGATGGACGACTTCAGCTGCGCGGTGTTCCGCGCGGACGGCGACCTGGTCGCGCAGGCGGACTTCATCCCGGCCCAGCTCGGCGCGATGTCCCTGGTCGTGAAGTCGATCATCGACCGGTGGGGCGACGCGGTCGCACCTGGCGACGCGTACCTGGCGAACCACCCGTACCTCGGTGCGATGCACACCCCCGACCTGAACGTGATCATGCCGATCTTCATCGGCGGTGACCTGGCCGGCTGGGCAGGCACCGCGGCGCATCACATCGACGTCGGGGGCGTCCGCCCGGGCACCGAGGGGCCGGACCTCAGCGAGGTCTACGCCGAGGGGCTGCTGCTCCCGCCGGTACGGCTGTACCTGGCGGGCAAGGAGAACCCCGACGTCTTCGCGTTCGTCGCCGCCGCGGTGCGCGACCCGGTTTCCACGCTGTCTGACCTGCGGGCGCAGCGGGCGGCATGCCTGGTGGGCGAGCGCCGCGTGGCCGAGATCGCCGGCCGGTACTCACCGGGCGTGCTCGCCCGGGTGTTCGACATGATGCTGGAGTCGGTCGAGCGCGCCGTCCGGCTCGATCTCGCCGAGCTGCCGGACGGCGACGCCGAGGCCGAGGGGTTCCTGGACGACGACGGCGTCGGCGGGCCGCCGACCCGGATACACGTCCGGCTGGCCAAGCACGGCGACGCGCTGGTCGCCGACCTGAGCGGGTCAGCGCCGCAGGTCCGCGGGGCGATGAACGTGCCGTGGGCGAGCACCAGGGCCAGCGTCGTCTACGCCATCCGGGCGATGACCGACCCGTCCCGTGCCACCAACGACGGCGTCCTGCGGGCCGTCGAGATCATCTGCCCGCGCGGCACCGTGCTGAACCCGGAGCCGCCCGGCGCGGTCTCGGTCAGGCACAACACCTGCCAGCGGCTGGCGGACACGCTGATCCGGGCGGCGTCGCAGATGTGGCCGGACCGGGCCGTCGCGAGCAGCACGGTCGCGTTCTTCGGCATGAACCTGGAGAGCGTGTCGCCGCGCACGGGCGTGCCGAGCGTGATGGCGGAGGTCGCCGGCGGCGGCACCGGAGCGCACCGCGGCGGCGACGGCCTGGACGGCGTGGACACCTACATGGCCAACGTCGGCCTGATGCCGGTCGAGGTCGCCGAGTCGAGCTACAGCGTCCGGATCCTGCGCACCGAGCTGATCGCCGGCTCGCAGGGCGATGGTGAGTACCGGGGCGGCCTCGGGCTGCGCCGGGACTACCAGGTGCTCGGCCGCGAGTCGACGGTGACGCTGTACTCCGAGCAGACCGATCCCCGGTTCGCGCCGCGCGGCGTGCTCGGCGGAACGGACGGGCAGCCATCCCTGATCACGGTGTTCGACCCCGCCGGGCGGCCGATGCCGATCGGCTCGAAGGCGTCGCTGGTGGTTCAGCCGGGGTCGATCATCAGGATCGAGACCAGCGGCGGCGGCGGTTACGGTGACCCAGCCCGCAGGGACCCGGCCCTGCGGCTGGCCGATGAGCGGGACGGGCGCGTATGAGCAGGCAGGACGCGGACCTGGTGCTGCGCGGCGGCGCGGTGTACGCGGTCGACGCCGCGCGGTCGTGGGCGCAGGCGGTCGCGGTGCGTGACGGGGCGATTATCGCGGTCGGCACCAACGCGCAGATCGGCGGACTGACCGGCGCCGGCACGCAGGTCATCGACCTGGCCGGCCGGATGCTGCTGCCCGGGTTCGTCGACGCGCACGTGCACGCCTCGGCCGCCGGGCTCGAGCGGCTGCGCTGCGACCTGTCCGAGGCGCATGGGCTGGATGACTACCTGACGGTCGTGCGCCGGTACGCGCAGGCCAGCCCGGGGGCCGAGTGGATCACCGGCGGCGGGTGGTCGATCGGCGTGTTCCCCGGCGGCGCTCCCTCCCGCCGCGACCTGGATCGCGTGGCGCCGGACCGGCCGGTGTTCCTGTCGAACCGGGATCACCATGGCGCGTGGGTGAACAGCAGGGCGCTGGAACTGGCCGGGGTCACCGCCGGCACGCCGGACCCGGCTGACGGCCGGATCGAGCGTGAGCCGGATGGCACGCCGTCGGGCACCCTGCAAGAGGGCGCGATGGGACTGGTGGAACGGGTGATTCCGCGGCCGGGGGTCGAGGAGCAGGTCGCCGGCATCACCGAGGCCCAGCGGTATCTTCACGCGCTCGGCATCACCGGCTGGCAGGAGGCGATCGTCGGGGACTACGCGGTCGTTCCCGACTGCTTCGACGCCTACCTGGAGGCCGACCGGCGCGGGCTGCTCACCGCGCGGGTGGTCGGCGCGCTGTGGTGGCAGCGCGGGCTCGGGGCCGGCCAGCTAGACGGGCTGACCGAGCGCCGGGAACGGGCCGGCAGTGCCGGGCGGTTCCGTGCGACCAGCGTCAAGATCATGCAGGACGGGGTGTGCGAGAATTTCACTGCCTCGATGCTGACCCCGTACCTGGACGGACACGGGCACGAGACGACCAGTTGCGGCTCAAGCTTTTTCGGCGCCGACGAACTGAAAGAGTCCGTGACCGTGCTCGACGCGCGCGGATTCCAGGTCCATTTCCACGCGATCGGCGACAAGGCGGTGCGGGAGGCGCTGGACGCCGTGGCGGCGGCGCGGGCGGCGAACGGCGCGGGCGACGGCCGGCACCACATCTCGCACATCCAGGTCGTGCATCCGCACGACCTGCCGCGGTTCCGCGAGCTCGGCGTGCTGGCGAACTGCCAGCCGCTCTGGGCGTGCGAGGAGCCTCAGATGACCGAGCTGACGCTGCCCTTCCTCGGACCGGAGCGCTCGTCGTGGCAGTACCCGTTCGGCAGCCTGCTGCGGTCCGGGGCGCAGCTCTGCTTCGGCAGCGACTGGCCGGTGTCCAGCCCGAATCCGCTGTGGGAACTGCACACGGCGGTGAACCGGACCGTGGCGCCTGGGTATCCGTACGCCGGGCCGGGCGCCGGGAACGTGTTCCTGCCCGGGGAGCGAATCAGCCTCCACGACGCGGTCGCCGCGTTCACGATCGTGTCGGCCTACGTCAACCACGCGGACGATGTCAGCGGGTCGATCGAGGCCGGCAAGTCCGCGGACCTGGTGGTGCTGGACCGCAACCTCTTCGCGCACCCGGTCGAGGAGGTTGCCCTGGCGAACATCGACATGACCTTCTCCAGCGGTCAGATGGTGCACGAGCGTGCCGCGTAACCGGTGAATCTGACTCCTGACCCGCTTACGACCCGGAGAACGCGGATCCGTCCCATACCCAGCCGACGGCCGCGGCGAATACGCTGCTCGCGATGGTCTCCGCGTTGTACAGCAGGCTCAGTTCGTCGCCGAGCCGGCTGACCCCGGCGACCAGGCCGGTGACATTGGTGAATGCGGCCCAGGCGGTCTGTGCGCTGTTGGCGGGCAGCGGGAGCGGCGAGGCCGGATAGAAGCCAGCGTGAGCGAGTACCGGTCCCAGCGGCAGCAGGGACGCCTGCGTGAGCTTGACGACGCTGCTTGAGGCGGGCTTGCACTTGATCGCGTCGTAGTCAGCGGGCGTCACGGTCGTCGGCGCGGCCGTGAGAACCCTCGCGGCGACTTGCCAGGGGTCCGACGAGCCGGCCGGGCGGACGATCGCGAGCGCGTCAGTGTCCGGCGCGGCCAGCGCGGCAGCGGGCGCTAGGTCGAGCTCGCGCCCGAGGTACCTGAGGATGCCGGCTGGCGGCGTGGCACCGGGTGTTGCGATCGGAAGCTGGACGACGGGCGGACTGGCGAACGGGATCGTGGCGCCATAGTGGTGGACGCTGGCGATGGCGGCCTTGACAGCGCTGACGAAGTCACTGCGCACGAGTACTGCGAGCGGGATTGTCGGCTGTGCCGGACCGGGCGGCCGGTCGTTCGTGATGTCCACCATGGCGAGCGGCTGGATGTTGCTGATCCAGCCCAGCGGCGGATTCGGCCCGGCGACGCCCAGGATCCCGGCCAGCACCTGCTCTCGCATGGACCGTTCCTTGTAGGACGTCAGCAGGTTCACGTATCCGCCGATCTCGGTGATGTTCCTCGGCGGCGGGACGCGCGAGCCGACGACGTCGCCCTCGAGCGCGATCCGCCGCATGATGATGTCCTGGGCCTCGACCGCGTCCGGTGACGTCGCGCTGGTGAGCATATTGAGCAGGCTGCCTACGAGCTGCGCGCTCAGCCCGGGGTCGACGAACGGCGGCGTGCCGCCGTTCGCCTGCACCGGGGCCGCCACGTACGCGAACTGGGACGCGGGTACGGCGGCGGAGGTTCCCGATGGAGCCCTGACGCTGACGCTGACGGTGCCGGTGCCGGCCGGGGTCGTGGCCGCGATGAGCTTGGCGCTCTGCACCTGGACGCCGGTAGCCGCAGCGCTGCCGAACAGTACCTCGGTGACGCCGGTGAATCCGGTGCCCCCTATCTTGACGGCGGTGCCGCCGTGCTGCGGGCCGCTGCTCGGGCTGATGCTGGTAATTACTGGGGGTGCCATTTCTCCCGGTCTCCTCTGTCTGGTGCTCTGCCGCAGCCGGACCGCTGGTCTTCCTGGGCTTGCCGCCGGTTAGCCGCCTGCGCCTGCGCCGTCGCCCGACCCGGCGGCGCCGTTGCCTGATCCGGCGGCGCCGTCGCCTGATCCGGCCGCGCCGTTGCCGCTGCTCTTGGCGGAGGTCTTCGTCTTTGACGACCCGGATCCCTTCGACTTCTTTGACGACCCAGACCCCTTCGATGCCGCGGAGCCTGAGCCCGAGCCGCCCTTCACCGCCGAGGCGGCCGACGATCCCGCGTTCGGGGTGCCGTACAGCCCGCCGACGATGTTGCCCACCGTGGCCATTGCCTGGCTGTTCAGCTCCTGGGTGACGGTCAGCGCCTGCGCCCTGGCGGAGTTGGCCTGGTTCTGCGCGTTCTGCACCAGCGGGGCAAGCTGCTCCGCGCCGGTCAGCGAGGTGCTGAAGTCCTTCTGAGCGGCCGCGTCGGCGCCGAGCGACTGGAGCAGGCTGGTGTTCGGGGGCGGTGCCTGCAGCACGTTGTTAATCAGCGACGGCAGGCTGCCGAGCGAGTTGGGCGCGGTCAGCCCGGCCGCGACGGACGGGCCCGTGGTCGGCAGCGTCACCGGCGAGATCGCGGGCGCGGTGTCGGCGGGCGCGTCCTGCCAGTTCCAGAACCGGGTCAGGTCGATCTTCTCCGCGGACGGGCAGTGGCCGAGCACGCCCTCGCCGAGCACGCCCTGGGTCGGCAGCGCGATGGTGGAACTCGGTGGCGTGAAGGCCGCCTGCTGGTAAGCCAGCAGGGCCTGCTGGATCTGGGCCGGGTCGATCCCCAGGTCGTCGGCGACGCCCTGCGGGATCAGGAACGGCATGATCATCGAGTTGCCGAAGAAGCCGAGAACCCTGTTCTGCACGCAGTTCAGAAGCGGCACGAGCTGGCTGGCATCGCTGACGCCGTCCGGCGGCACGCCGATCGTGTAGCCGTCGAGCAGGATCGCGCGTTCGTCGGGCGACAGCGACATCCACACGGCCTTGGAATACAGCGTCGTGTGGCGGACGACGTGCTGTGCGGCCCTCTCGATCTGCAGGATCTCGTTGTACCGCAGCACCGGTGCGACCTGTAGGGCCGGAATGGGCAAGGGCTGCGGCGGCAGCACCGTGCCGGGCAGCGTGTCGCTGGCGTAGGTCTCGTTCGGCGCGCCTGGCAGCTTGTTACCGCCCGCGTCAAGTTCCTCGATGGACGCGGCGAAGGAGCTCACGCTTGGTCCGCCGAGGGCCGGCTCGAGTGCGCTCGGGGTGAGCGTGATCGTCGTCCGTGCGGCCTGGTCGCCCGACGCGTTCTGCAGCGCGGCGCTGCCGCTGCTGCCGAAGATGCCCTCGATCGAGGTGAGCAGGTTGACCAGCGGCGAGACAAGCGTGTACCTGATCGTGCTCCACCGGCGGGCGATCTCGAATCCGACGATGTCGGCACGGTTCATGGTGGCCGGGAGCGCCAGGCTGCCCTGCAGGGTGATCGACGAGGTCTGGCGCTGCCTGAGCAGCGAGCTCAGCAGGTCCTCCTGGCTAACGAAGGCGTCCGGCGGAATCTCAGGCGGCTGGCCGCTTGCGGTGCCGGCTAGCTGTACCGGCCCGACTCTGGTGTTGCGCTTGGTCACGGCCACGATGCTGATCGTCTCGGCGGCCAGGAATGAGCCGGTCACGCTGAACTGGATGACATCTTCGGCAACGCCGCCTTCCGCGGCGACGGTCGCCGCGGGATCGCTGGCGAACTGCTCAAGCACGGCGAGCCCGGGCTGGAGGCGGCGCGGGACCGCTGCCTGCAGCACGTCCAGGTGCTTGACGATGTTCGCGTAGCGCTGCAGTACCTGCGCGCGGGTGCTGATCTGGTCCGGGTCGGTCAGGGTCTGCGGCTGGCCCGGCGGCATAAACCGGACGATCTGCATGGGGATAAGGCAGGTGAGGGTCAGCCCGTCGATGGCCGTGGCGACGGCGAACATGCGCTGTACCTGCCAGTACTGCATGGTGAGCGCCCTGGTGTGGTTGTGGTTCGTCACGACCTTGGTCGTGACGGAGTCGGACTCGGTCGCCGTCGCCAGCCGCATGCCCATGCGGTTTGCGCTGCGCCGGGCGGCCGCCTGGCTCTGCGACGCGGAGTGCGTCGTCTCCGCGGCGTTCTGCGCGGAGTCCCGCTGGCCCTGCATCCAGGTGCTGCTGTTGCCGGATGAGGACGA
Organism: Streptosporangiaceae bacterium; assembly: GCA_035636335.1. Lineage (GTDB taxonomy): Bacteria > Actinomycetota > Actinomycetes > Streptosporangiales > Streptosporangiaceae > Chersky-822. The sequence continues at coordinate 644 of DASPZH010000090.1, read as the reverse complement.
TCCCCCGGCGCCGCCGCTCGCTATGAGGATCGATGCGCCCACGGACCAGCTATCCGAGTCGGCGTGGAACGCGCTGCCGCCGCTGGCCGCCTCGGTGAAGGCGGAGTTGAACGTGGCCGCCGTGGAGGTGTCGCTCAGCGCGCTCTGCTCCGCTGCCTGCTGCTCGCTGAAGCTCTCGCTCTCGAACACCTGAGCCGTGTCGGTCCGCTCGAACACCGCGATCTCGGTCTGCTCTCCCGGCGCGAGCGGCAGCGAGTAGACCAGGTCGCCAAGCCCGAGTCCCTTGAAGGCCCACTGCTGTGACATCCACAGGACATAGCCCAAGCCGAGCGTCGCCGCCATCGGCACGTTCTCGTCGGCGGTGAAGACACCTGTGGTGTCGATGCCCGCGACCTGGTCGAGGAAGCCGTCCGCCGAAAGCGGCTGCTCCACCGGGATCCGGTCGGTGTAGGACGCGGCGGTATCAGTGCCCGCGGCCCCCCCGACGGCTCCCCCGCCAGTCCCCCCGCCGGTCCCCCCGGATGTCCCCCCGGCTGTGCCGACGCCTGCGCCTGCGCCGACGCCTGCGCCTGCGCCGTCGCCCGCGGCAGCGTCTCCGTTCGCGGCCATGGCGAGCGTCGGGGTGACGAAGGTCGTCTCATACA
>DASPZH010000089.1:0-2926 GCA_035636335.1 Streptosporangiaceae bacterium | reverse complement strand
CTCGATGTTCGGCTCCCGCTGGCCTGAGGGCGTACCAGTGCAGGTGCATGGGATGGACGCTGATCCGATCTTCGTCGGCGAGGGCGATATCGACGCTGCCAGGAGCTTGTGCAGCAGGCCGAGGACGGGGAACTGTTCCTCTATCCCGGCGATCAGCACTATTTCGCCGACAGCTCGCTGCCGTCCCACGACCCGGACGCCACCGCCTTGTTGGTCCAGCGGGTGCTCGGCTTCCTCAGCACGCGGTAGGCAATAGCGGAGGCTAAGCTCCGTCGCATGAAGCGGGCGATCGATGTGCCTCCGTTTGGCGAACTGGCCGACCCACGGGTTCTGGCCGAGCTCGCGGTCGCTGCGGAGGAGCGTGGCTGGGACGGTTTCTTCGTCTGGGACCACGTCGTGTACCGCGCGCCGGTGAGGGCCGTGGCCGATCCGTGGGTGGCACTCGCGGCGGTGGCGTGCGCCACGAGCAGGCTGCGGATCGGGCCGCTGATCACCCCACTGTCGCGCAGGCGCGTGCACAAGGTGGCCAGGGAGACGGTCACCCTGGACCTGCTGAGCTCGGGCCGCCTTACCCTCGGGGTTGGGCTCGGCAGCGCGCGAAACGGCGAACTCGAACCGTTCGGGGAGGTCGCCGATCCACGTGAGCGGGCCCGGCTGCTCGACCGAGGTCTCGACGATCTGGTCAGGTACTGGGCCGGGGAGTTCCAGCCGGTCCCGGTGCAGCAGCCGAGGATCCCTGTGTGGGTGGCGGCGGAGTGGCCCCACCGGCGACCGGTGCGGCGGGCGCTGCGCTGGGACGGCCTGTTCCCCACCGGCCTGGCGAGCCCTGCGGCGCTCGCTGAGCTGACAAGCGAGATCCGCGAATCGCGCCCCGCCGGTGACCCGTTCGACGTGATCGTGGACATCTCGCCAGGCGACGACCCGGATCCATGGGCGCAGGCCGGTGCGACCTGGACGGTCACCGATTTCGGCATGCAACCTACCCAGGCCGAGGTGCGCGACGTAATCGACGCGGGCCCAGGCTGAGCACCGAGCGCGACGTGGCAGTGCGTCGGCCGGCTGCCAGCGGGTTGCTGCCGGCGCTGGCGATGCAGATTGGGATGATCTGCGCGGGGCCGCGTGCTCGGTCGGTCAGTCAGGCCCGCTGTTCACCCTCGGGTGCGGCCGGGAGATGGCGGGCGCGGGCGTCTGGTTCCGGCCGAGCGTTTCCGAGGCGTGCGGGTGAGCGGTCATCGTTGATAGGTTCGCGGGGTTTCTCAGGCGGGGCTCTGGTCGACGGGTGTGGTGAAGAAGTCGGCGAGGTGCGACAGCGCGGTTCGGGTGCTGCCCGGCAGCGCGCCGAGGACGGCGGCGGCTGGGGCGCGGCCGGCGAGTGCGTCGGTGACCTGGGCTGCGGGCGGCCCTGCGGCGTGCTCCCGGCTGACGGTCAGGGTGACGGCGCCGCGGCTATCGAGATCGAAGATGCCGCCGCCGTCGCCGCCCAGCCTCAGCGTGTCCCGCACCGGGTCGCCGAAGAGGGACGCCACCGCAGCGGAGATGAACAGTCCGTAGGCCGCCGCGTACCCGGTCGCGTCGTCGCTAGTGGGGTGTTCGGCGCCGCGGGCGAGGAGCACGTCGCGCTCATGGATCCACGAATCCCAGAAGACATGCAGCACGAGGACTGTCCAGTCCATCGGCCCGTACGGCAGGTGGACGTCGAACCTGCTCCCGCCGGCCAGCCGACCGCGGGCGCAGGCCAGCAGTTCGCTGGTCACCGCCATCAGGCGGCCCAAGGTAGTAGCCGTTGACTCGCCGGCCGATGCGGTCAGCCACCGCCGCGGGGACGTTCTCGGGTCGAAGCCGACGGTCATGTCCAGGGTGCGGTCATCGGCGCCGGCTGCGGTCGCGAACCCGGTAGCGTCGCACAGGTGGCGGACGACATCGTGCGCGGACCACTCAGCGCATCGGGTGGGGGCGGCCCACTCGCGGGGGCCGAATCCCTGCAGTATCGAGACGAAGCGCTGGCGCTGCTCGCCGAACACCTCGACTAGGTGCGGCATATCAAGATGGCACGTGCCTGCCGTCCGCAGGAGCAGCGTGCCGGGATGGCTTCCCGACGACGGGCTGTGATCGTTCATCGGTCCTCCTTGGCCCGGTTCTGTGTGCTGTCGTTGTGAGCCAGGATCGCCGCAGCCGGATCAATGCCGCACCGTGGCAGACCACGTGCCTTTGCGGAGGTGGACCGAGGAATTTTGGCGGCTGTACGATTGGCGTCTGTGCCTGCGGTGGATGGCGGGCAAGCGCTTCTCGAACGCGACGCCGCCCTTGCCATGATTGACTCGCGCCTGCGTGACGCGATCGCCGGGCGCGGTTCGTTGATCTTGATCGAGGGCCCGGCGGGCATCGGCAAGACACGCCTGGTACTGGCGGCCGGGCAGCATGGCCGCGAGCTTGGCCTGACAACGCTTAGCGCGCGCGGTTCAGAACTCGAACGCGACTTCGCGTATGGCCTCGTCCGCCAGCTTTTCGAGGCCCCGCTAGTCGCGGCCTCGCCGCCGGAACGGGCCGAGCTCCTGGCCGGCGCGGCCGGGCACGCGGCGCGGCTGTTCGGTCTGGCAGCGGCGCGGGGTGATGCCGCCGAGGCGCTGCTCGACCCCTCGTTCGCGATCCTGCACGGGCTCTACTGGCTGTCCGCGAACCTCGCGCGGCGCTCGCCGCTCCTGCTCTGCGTCGATGACGTCCACTGGGCTGACCAGGCCTCGCTGCGTTTCCTGCACTACCTCGGGCGACGACTCCAGGAGCTGCCGATCGCGGCCGTCGCCGCGACGCGGCCGGCCCGGTCGGCTGACGGCTCGCCGCTGCTCGCGGCGCTCGCCGCCGACCCGTCTGCCGAGGTCCTCGAGGTCGCGCCGCTGAGCCAGCGGGCGGTGGCCGAACTCATGCGGCT
>DASPZH010000088.1:0-8159 GCA_035636335.1 Streptosporangiaceae bacterium | reverse complement strand
CGCCGAACTCCGCATCCGGGTACTGCCGAACACCGCGGGCTGCTTCACCGCCGCGGAAGCGGTCAGGACGGCCAGGCTCGCGGCCGAGGCGCTCGGCACGACCTGGGTGAAGCTCGAGGTGATCGCCGACGAGGTGACGCTTCTGCCCGACCCGGTCGAGCTGCTCGACGCCGCCGAGCGGCTCGTCGCCGACGGGTTCACCGTGCTGCCGTACACCAGCGACGACCCGGTCCTGGCCAGGCGGCTCGAGCAGGCGGGCTGCGCGGCTGTGATGCCGCTCGGCGCGCCGATCGGCTCCGGACTGGGCATCCGCAACCCGCACAACATCGAGCTGATGGTGCAGGCCGCCTCGGTGCCGGTGATCCTGGACGCCGGCATCGGCACCGCCAGCGACGCGGCACTCGCCATGGAGCTCGGCTGCTCGGCCGTGCTGCTAGCGACCGCGGTGACCAGGGCGCGCGAGCCCGAGCTGATGGCGGCCGCGATGCGGTCGGCGGTGATCGCCGGGCGGCTCGCGTATCGGGCCGGGCGGATACCGCGGCGGCGCTACGCGCGGGCCTCTTCCCCGCCCGTGACCGGGCAGTTGGCCAAACCGTAACCGGCTCAGGCGAGCAAACCTGCCCCTACACTGTTGCCGATGGATACCGCCCTTTCGACGCCCGTGGGCCAGCTGCTCGGCGGCCGGTATCACGTGGACTCGCGGATCGCGCGCGGCGGCATGGCGACCGTGTATCTCGGCACGGACACCCGGCTGGACCGGGTCGTCGCGCTGAAGATCGCGCACCCCGAGCTGTCCGACGACGCGGAGTTCGTGCGCCGGTTCATCGGCGAGGCGCGGTCGGCGGCGCGACTGTCCAGCCCCAACGTGGTCGCCATCTTCGACCAGGGCTCGGACAAGCGGCTGCACTACATAGCAATGGAGTATGTTGCCGGCCGGACGCTGCGCCAGTTGCTCAACGAGCGCGGCAGGCTCGGCGTCCGCGAGGCACTCGACATCATGTCCGGTGTCCTCGCCGGGCTGGCGGCCGCGCACGAGGCCGGCATCGCGCATCGCGACGTCAAACCTGAGAACGTGCTGCTGACGACGTCGGGCGTGGTGAAGGTCGCCGATTTCGGGCTCGCCAGGTCGGTGGCGGGAGCGGTGCAGACCAAGGGCGGCATGATCATCGGCACGGCCGCCTACCTGGCGCCCGAGCAGGTCTCCGGCGGCACGTCGGACGCGCGCACCGACGTCTACGCGGCCGGGGTCATGCTGTTCGAGCTGCTGACCGGCACCCAGCCGCACACCGGCGAGAGCCCGCTCGCGGTGGCCTACAAGCACGTGCACGACGTCGTTCCCGCGCCGTCGAGCATCGTCGGCGGGCTTCCCGGCGCCGTGGACGCACTGGTCGCGATGGCCACGAGCCGGGACCCCGACCTGCGGCCGGCCAACGCCGGGCAGTTCCTGCGCGCAATCGGCGAGGGCACCGGCGGGCAGGCGCTGCCGGGAACGGCGCCGTACCAGGCTCCCGACGGCTACGGCCGGGCGACAGAGCCGCGCCCGCCGCCGGCACCGTACCAGGGGTCGGCGCCGCAGCCCGGACTGCCGCGCTACGGGTCGGGCCCGCAGCCCGGGCTCCCGTACCAGGGGTCGGGCCCGCAGCCAGGACTCCCGTACCAGGGGTCGGGCCCGCAGCCGGGACTCCCGTACCAGGGTCCGGGGGCGGTCCCTGACTCCGCGTATCCGGGGCCAGCCGACCAGGCGCGCTCCGGCCAGCACCGGACGCCAGGGCCGGCCTCGGACTCGCATCCCTACCTCGCCCCGGAGGCAGGGCCGTTCGGGCCCGGACAGGACGCCGCCAGCACCAGGCACATGGACGCGATCGACTACGACGTCGACGCTGCCCGCGACTCCGCCGAGCGGCGCTGGGACTCCGAGCCGGGCGCCGTGGGCGCGTCGGCGCTCCCGTCGCTCAGCCCGCAGACGTCCGCGCTGCTGCCGGCGCCGCTCGGCGACGCGCAGTCGATGGACAACCACACCCTCGTAGTCTCCGGGGTCGGCCAGCTTGCGCCGTACGGCGGCCCGCCAGCGCCGCAGCACGGCCAGTCGTTCGGCGGCGGCCAGTACAGCCGCCGCCGGCTCGCCGGCCGGCCGCGCGACTCCTGGGTGCAGCGGTACGTGTTCGGCGGCCGGCTGATCTACGTGTCGGCGGGGCTGGCCGTCGTGCTCGTCATCGCGCTCGTGGCCTGGTGGTTCAGCTCGGGCCAGTTCCAGCAGGTTCCGGCCCTGCGCGGAATGACCTTCGCGGCGGCGAAGACCGTGCTGACGAACGAGGGGCTGCAGTTCAGGCTCGGGAAGTCGCCGCACAACCGGCTGCCGAAGGGTGACGTGGTCAGGTCGTCGCCCGCCAGGGGCAGCCGCGTGTCCGGCAACGCGGTGGTCACGCTGGTCCTGTCGAGCGGCCCGCACATGCGGGTGGTCCCGAACGTCAGCGGCCAGCCGGAGGCCGCCGCGAAGGCGTACCTCACGGAGCACCACCTGATGCCGGGCGAGGACAAGCCGGCGGTCAGCAGCACCGTGCCCCCGGGGGACGTGATCGGCACGATTCCGCGCGCCTACACCAGGATCCCGGAGTACAAGAGGGTCAGGCTGATCATCAGCGAGGGACCTGGCCTGCCGAGCTTCGTCGGGACGCAGGTGTCGGATGCCGAGGCGGCAGCGGCCGCCGGCGGCTACACGATTAACCCGGTCCCCAATGCCAAGGGCAGCCAGCCCGCCAACACGATCACCAGCCAGTCGCCATCGCCGAATACGCCGATCACGCCGAGTGAGGTCGTCACGGTCCATTACTCGCCCGGCCCGCCGATGGTCCCCGTTCCGGACGTCCAGGGCATGACGATCACGCAGGCCATAGACATGCTGCACCAGGCCGGGTTCCGGATCACGGTTAATCACCAAGGGCCGGGCGGCACCGTGGGCAGCTACTCGCCGACCGGCGACCAGCCGAAAGGCACCGTCATCACGCTGAACACCGGGATACTCAGCGGCCTGTAAGCCCGCTCGCTCGTCGGCCGACCGGTGCACGCCGCCGTGGTCTGCCCGCGGCTGCGGCACGTCCGCCGCGGTTGTGCCCCCGGCGGCGTGCCGCGGACTAGAGCTCGGGTCCCTCGCCCGGCAGTTCCTGGTAGGAGTAGCGCTGCTCACGCCACGGATCGGCGTTGTTGTGGTAACCCCGCTCTTCCCAGAACCCGCGCCGGTCGCCGTTCAGGTACTCGATCGCGCGAACCCACTTGACGTTCTTCCAGCCGTACCTGGACGGCACGACGAGCCTGACCGGGTAGCCCTGTTCCGGGGTCAGTTCCCGGCCGTCGCGATGGGTAGCCAGCAGCGTCCGCGACTCAGCGAGCGCGCCGATCGGCAGGTTGGCGCCGTACCCGAAGTCGGCCCAGACCATCACGTGCGTCGCGGCCGCCGACGGCGGCACGGCGCGCAGCATCTCCGCGGCCGGCACGCCCAGCCAGGTGATCCCGAGCACGCTGAACTTCGTCACGCAGTGGAAGTCGGCGATGATCTCGGTCTTCGGCAGTGCCCGGAAGCCGTCCCAGGCCCAGCGGTGCTCGCGCCCGGACTCCGTGGCCCCGTAGACACGCAGGTCCCAGGTCTGGGGATGGCAAGCGGGCACCGGCCCGTAGTGCAGCACCGGCATGCTCGCCTGCACGTACTGGCCGGGCGGCAGCCTCGGGGGCTCGGGCTCGGCCGGGTCGCGTGCGGGCTGGTCCCGGCCCCGCTCGGCCTCCTGGCCCCGGCCCGGCTCCTGGCCCCGCTCGGGCTCCTGGCCCGCGCCGGGGTCCCGACCGGCCCGCCTGGGCGGAGGAACCTCGCGCGGGCCCGGCTGACCCGCGGCGGCGCCGTCTGGCCCCAGGCCCCGGAGCGAGGCTCGCCCGCCGTCCGCGCCGAACCCGCGCGCCTCGGCGCCCGGCTGCCTCATGACCGGCTGACCTGTCCCTTCCTGGTCGGGCGGCCGACCGGCGCTGACCCTCAGCGCGTAGCCGACCAGCGGAGCCATCTTGTCATCCGGCCCCGGCGTCCCGATCGGCGACCAGGCAACGGACACTACCCGGAGTGCGCTAAGCTACCGAACGTGCATCGCGCGTATGAGTTTTTTTATGGCTTCTCACCCGGCACCGGGGAGACGGCCCGCTAGATGTTGCGCTAACGCAGATGCGGCAGAACTCCAAGCCCCCGGCCGGACGGCCGGGGGCTTTTTCGTCGTTATCGCAGGGCCAAGGAGGAAGAGATGGTGATCGTGATGGCTCCCGAGGTAACTCAGGGAGATATCGACTCTGTTGTGGCGCTGGTCAGGTCGGCCGGCGGCGAGGCCTTCGTCAGCCGCGGGGTCTCCCGCACGATCATCGGGCTGGTCGGCGACGTCGACCACTTCGGCGCGCTGAACCTGCGCAGCAGGAGCGGCGTCAGCGACGTCATCCGGGTCTCCGTGCCGTACAAGCTGGTCAGCAGGGAGCATCACCGCGAGCGATCGGTCATCCGGGTCGGCGGGGTCCCGATCGGGCCGTCGACCTTGACCCTTATCGCCGGGCCCTGCACCGTGGAGACGCCCGAGCAGACGCTGGCCGCGGCCCGCATGGCCAAGCGAGCCGGGGCGTCCCTGCTCCGCGGCGGTGCCTTCAAGCCGCGCACCTCGCCATACGCCTTCCAGGGCCTGGGTGTGGCGGGCCTGAAGATCCTGGCCGAGGTCAGGGCCGAGGTGGGGCTGCCGGTCGTGACCGAGGTGGTCGACCCGGCCAGCGTGGACCTGGTCAGCGAGCATGCTGACATGCTGCAGGTCGGCACCCGCAACATGCAGAACTTCGCGCTGCTCCAGGCCGTCGGCTCGGCCGGCAAGCCGGTCATGCTCAAGCGCGGCATGAACGCCACGATCGAGGAGTGGCTGATGGCGGCGGAGTACATCGCCCAGCGCGGCAACCTCGACATCGTTCTCTGCGAGCGCGGCATCCGCACGTTCGAGACGGCCACCCGCAACACGCTCGACATCAGCGCGGTCCCGGTCGCCCAGCGCCTGTCGCATCTGCCTGTGATCGTGGACCCTTCGCACTCGGGCGGGCGGCGCGACCTGGTCTTGCCGCTGACCAGAGCCGCCATCGCGGTCGGGGCCGACGGGATCATCGTCGACGTGCACCCCGAGCCGTCCAAGGCGCTGTGCGACGGCGATCAGGCGCTGGCCGATGACGACATCAGCCTGCTCGCCGACGTGGTGCGCTCGATGCTGTCGCTGCTCGGCCGCACCCCCGCCCAGGCGGCCGAGCCCCTGGCCGCCGGTTCCCTGTGAAGGTCGGATCGCGCGCGGGTGTTGACTGCCGTCGGCTCAGCCGGGCCGGTATTCCTGGGCGGAGGCGGCGAGTTCCTCGGCGAGTTCCTCCACGTCGAGCCTCGCCTCGATCCGGTGCAGGTCGGCGACTCTGGCGCGCGTCTCCACCTGCTTGGGGAGCAGCAGCGAGCAGCAGTCCTCGTCCGGAAGCTGCGACAGGGCCAGCGTGCTGATCCGGCGCGCCTCGGCCATGATCTCCGTCTTGTCCAGGCCGATCAGCGGGCGGAGTACCGGCAGCCCGACCGCCTCGTCGAGCGCGGTGATGTTGGCGAGCGTCTGGCTGGCGACCTGGCCCAGCGAGTCGCCGGTGACCAGCGCGGTCGCGCGCACCCGGCGCGCCATCGCCTGCGCGGTCTTCAGCATCAGCCGACGCTGGGCGACGATCTGGAGCCGGCCCGAGCCTGAGCTGGCGAGCCGCTGCTGCGCCCGGCCGAACGCGACGACGTAGAGCCTGGACCCGCGCTGGAACCTGTCGAGCTGGCGGACCAGGCCGTAGGCCTTGTAGACCGACTCGGGGCCGGTCAGCGGCATCCCGGAGAAGTGCAGGAAGCCGCAGTAGAGCCCGCGGCGCATCATCCGGTACGCGGCCACCGGTGAGTCGATGCCGCCTGACATCAGCACCAGGGCGCGCCCGCTCATCCCGACGGGCAGCCCGCCCTGGCCAGCCAGGCCGGCGGTGTAGACGAAGATCTCGGACTGGTCGACCTCGACGTAGATCGTGAAGTCGGGGTGCCGCAGGTCGACCGGGTTGCCGTACTGCTGCTGGATCCTGCTGCCGATCGCGACGGCCAGCTCGGCCGAGGTCACGGGGAAACGCTTGTCGCGCCGCCTGGCACGGACCGCGAACGAGCCTGGCCGGCCCCCGGCGAGCTCGGCCGCCGTGTCGATGGCCGCCTGCGCCAGCTTGGCGACTCGCACCGCGCGGCAGACGCGGACCACGCCCATGACGTTCAGCATCCGCTGGGCAATCAGGTCAGCGGCAGCCCGCACGTCAGCGGCAGCCCGCACGGCAGCGGCAGCCGGCGGGTCAGTGGCAACCGGCGGGTCGGCGGCACCCTGCGGTTCAGCGAAGGCCGGCCGGCCGGCGGCAGCCTGCGCTGTTTCCCTCGGCGCTCCCGGCCCGGCCGCCCGCTCGCCCTCGGCGGCACCGCCGGCTCGCGCCGCAGCCCGCGCCGTCCTGGCCGCCGCGACCGGGTTCAGCACGATGAGGCCGTCGCGCTGCCACAGCCGGACGTCGACGCCGAGATCCGCTACCGCCAGCCTGATGTTGTTCTGAAGCAGCCGCTCGAACTGCTGGCGATTTTTCCCTTTCAAAACTATTTCGCCGAGTTTGAGCAGTACACATGGCTCACGCAGGCCGGCCGGTGCCTGGTCGGTGAGCGAGATCGCGGTCAAGGCGGCCATGCCTCAAGTCTGACAGGTCCGGGCCGAAATGAATCCGTGCGTTGCCGCTCGCCGCGTATGGCAGGGTGGCGAGGTGACATCGGGAGAACCGGGACGGACCGGCGTGCGTAAGGCCGAGGTAGCCGACCAGAAGGCGATCATCGCGATCGCGATGGCCACCGGGCAGGACGAGGACTGGGACGAGGTGTACCCCGGCTACATCAGGCACCTCATGACGCACGGCTCGCTGCTCGTGGCCGAGCGCTCCGGCGTGGTCGCCGGCTTCGGGGCGACGCTGCGGATCGGGACGGGCCCGCGGGCCATCTCCATGCTCACCGACCTGTTCGTCGATCCGGCCGCGCATGGAACAGGGACCGGCCGGGCCATACTCGGCAAGCTGTGGACCGGCGAGGCGCGCCGGATGACGTTCAGCAGCCTGCACGCCAACGCGCTGCCGCTGTACACCAGGTTCGGGGTCGACGCCTGGTGGCCGCTTCTGTACCTGCGCGGCGACGTCAGGCAATTGCGGATGCCCGAAAGCTGGTCGGTCTCGCCGGCCGACCCCGGGCACGCCGCGGCGCTCGAGCTCGACTGGACCGGGATCGACCGCACCGCCGACCACCGGTTCTGGGCCGGCTGGCCGCATGGATCGGGCGTGGTCGCCAGCCGGGACGGCCAGCAGACCGCCGCCGGGACGGTCGGCGGAGCCGGACCCGAGCACGGCATCAGCCATCTCGCCATCGCGCCCGAGATGGGCGCGCACGCTGCCGGGGACGCGGTGATCGCCGTGCTGTCCTGGCTGGAGCCCGCCGACGGCCAGGCACGGGTGTGCCTGCCCGCGCCGCATCCGGCGACCAGGCCCCTGCTCGCGGCCGGCTGGCGGGTCGAGGAATTCGACCTGCACATGGCCTCAGAACTCGGCCTCATCGATCCGCGCCGACTGGCGCCCTCGGCCGCGCTGGCCTAGTCAAGCCCGAGCCTGCCCGACCTCGCGGACGCGCCCCGCGCCCGGCGGCCGCGTGCCCCCGAGCGCGCCCCGGCCCCCCGCGGACGCGCCCCGCGCCCCGCCCCCCGCGGACGCGGGCCCGCGGGCCCGCCCCGCGAGCGCATCCGCCCGCCGCTTCCATGATCGTGGATGATTTCCGACATATGCGCGGAAAATCATCCACGATCATGGAAGGGAGTGGGTGAGGGTAGCGGCAGCGCGGGCCGGGGCTAGCTGGCCGCGGTCGCGGCGGTGATCCCGGCCCCGGCCCCGGCCCCGCCGCCGACCCGCCGGCGGATGGCAGGCAGCACCGCGGTCAACGCGTCGCCAAGCGCGCTTACGTCGTCCTCGGGCAGGTCGGCCAGGAGCTCAGCGATCCGGCGGGCGTTGCGCGCTCGGCGGGCCGAGAGCGCCGCCAGGCCCTC
>DASPZH010000087.1:0-2852 GCA_035636335.1 Streptosporangiaceae bacterium | reverse complement strand
CTACCTGCGCGCGCTGGCGCAGGGTCGGATCATCGGGCAGCGCTGCCCGGCCTGCGGCAAGGTCTACCTGCCGCCGCGCGGCGCGTGCCCGGTGGACGGGGTGCCCACGCGCGACGAGGTGGAACTGCCCGACACCGGCATCGTGACCACGTTCTGCGTGGTGAACGTGCTGTTCGCCGGGCAGAGGTTCCCCAGCCCGTACGTCGCGGCCTCGGTCCTCATCGACGGCGCCGACATCGCGATTCAGCACCTCATACTCGGCTGCCCGCCGGAGCAGGTGCGGATGGGCATGCGGGTCGGGGCGGTGTGGAGGCCGCGCGAGGAATGGGAGATCGGGGGGCACAACATCGACCACTTCGCGCCGACCGGCGAGCCAGACGCGCCCTACGACTCCTACGCCCACCACCTGTGAACGCCGTCAGGAGCCGAGGACACCGCACATGACCGATGTCGCCGTGATCGGCTTCGCCCAGACGCCGGGCGAACGGCACTCCCCCGCCACCACGAACGGCGTGGAGATGCTCGTGCCGATCTTCGGTGAGGTGTTCCGCGCCACCGGGCTGACCAAGGACGACATCGGCTTCTGGTGCTCGGGCTCGTCGGACTACCTCGCCGGGCGGGCGTTCTCGTTCGTCTCCGCGGTCGACGCGATCGGGGCGTTCCCGCCGGTGATGGAGTCGCACGTGGAGATGGACGGCGCGTGGGCGCTGTACGAGGCGTGGCTGAAGATCCTGACCGGCGAGGCCGAGATCGCGCTGGCCTACGGGTTCGGCAAGTCGTCGGCAGGTGACCTGCGGCGGGTACTCGCGCTCCAGCTCGACCCGTACCTTGTCGCGCCGCTGTGGCCAGACTCGCTCGCGATCGCGGCGCTCCAGGCCAGGCTGGGAATCGAGACCGGGCTGTGGACCGAGAGCGACATGGCGCTGGTCGCCGCTCGCAGCCTGGCCGACGCGCGGGACAACCCGTACGCACTCCGCCGCGCCGGCATCCCTGGCGGTGATGCGGCGAGCGCGGGTTCGGAGGATGCCGCCCGCCGGTCGCGCGAGCTGCTCGCCCGGCCGTACGTCGCCGACCCGCTGCGTGCCCACGACTGCGCGCCGGTCACCGACGGGGCCGCGGTGGTGATCCTGGCCGCCGGTGACCGGGCGCGCGCTCTGTGCGAGCGGCCGGCCTGGATCACCGGGTTGGAGCACCGGATCGACTCGGGCTCGCTGGGCGCCCGCGACCTGACCGCCGCGCCGTCGGCGGCTGCCGCCGGCCGGGCCGCCGGCGCGGGACGGGCGCAGGTCGCCGAGTTGCACGCGCCGTTCACGCACCAGGAGATCATCCTGCGCCGGGCGCTGGGCCTCGGCGACAGGGTTCGCGTCAACCCGTCGGGCGGCGCGCTGTGCGGCAACCCGATGTTCGCGGCCGGCCTGGCCAGGATCGGCTGGGCCGCCGCGGAGATCATGGCCGGCCGCGCCGACGTGGCGCTCGGCCACGCGACCAGCGGGCCCGCCCTGCAGCAGAACCTCGTCTGCGTGATGCAGGCGCCGGCACCGGGGGACCGGCGAGCGCATCGATGAAGCAGCGAGCGGCAGTCCTGGGGACCGGGCAGACGCATCACCGCAGCAAGCGGTCGGACGTCTCGATCGCCGGGCTGTGCCGCGAGGCGGTCGACCGGGCGCTCGCCGACGCGGCGATGACCGCGGACCAGGTCGACGCCGTCGTGGTCGGCAAGGCGCCCGACCTGTTCGAGGGCGTGATGATGCCCGAGCTGTACCTGGCCGACGCCCTCGGCGCGGTCGGCAAGCCGATGCTGCGGGTACACACGGCCGGCTCGGTCGGCGGCGCGACCGGGATCGTCGCGGCCAGCCTGATCCAGGCGGGCGTGCACCGGCGGGTGCTGGCCGTGGCGTTCGAGAAGCAGTCGGAGTCCAACGCGATGTGGGCCCTGTCGATCACCCCGCCGTTCGCGATGCCGGTGCTGGCCGGCGCGGGCGGTTACTTCGCGCCGCACATCCGGTCCTACATCAGGCGGTCGGGGGCGCCGGCCCATATCGGCGCGATGGTCGCCGCCAAGGACAGGCGCAACGGCGCCCGCAACCCGTACGCCCACCTCAGGCAGGCCGACATGACCACGGACAAGGTGCTGGCCTCGCCCATGCTGTGGGACCCGGTCCGCTACAACGAGACCTGCCCGTCCTCGGACGGCGCGTGCGCGGTGCTGCTCGGCGATCAGGCGGCGGCCGAGGCCGCGGGCCGGCCGGTCGCCTGGATCAGGGCGACCGCGATGCGCACCGAGCCGACCATGTTCTCCGGCAAGGACCACGTGAACCCGCGGGCCGGCGCCGACGCGGCGGCCGCGCTCTGGCGGGCCGCCGGGATCACCAGCCCGGTCGACCAGATCGACGCGGCGGAGATCTACGTGCCGTTCTCCTGGTTCGAGCCGATGTGGCTGGAGAACCTGGGCTTCGCCGAACCGGGCCGCGGCTGGCGGATGACCGAGGCGGGCGAGACCGAGATCACCGGCGCGCTGCCGGTCAACCCGTCGGGCGGCGTGCTCTCCTCCAACCCGATCGGCGCGTCCGGGCTGCTGCGGTTCGCCGAGTCGGCGATGCAGGTGATGGGCAAGGCCGGCGATCACCAGGTCGCGGGGGCCGGAACCGCGCTCGGGCACGCCTACGGCGGCGGCTCGCAGTACTTCTCGATGTGGGTCGTCGCCGACCGGCCCGCCTAGTCGCCCGTCGCGACCACCCCGGCCTACTCGCCCTGCATGACACCGAGGCGGACAAGCACATCGCCGACGCCGATCAGGGTCTGTTTGGACCAGGGATCGGTCACCTGCTCGATCAGGGCCTGCACGTCGATCG
>DASPZH010000086.1:0-22898 GCA_035636335.1 Streptosporangiaceae bacterium | reverse complement strand
TGGCCGGCGCCGCGGCGGTAGCGGGCGGGGTGTCGTGCCTGTGGTGGGGGAACTCACGTGTCGTTAGTGCCGGCGGATCGGTGATCGTCGGCACGCTGCAGCTGCAGGCCACCAGCCTGGGCGGCGTGTTCGTGGCGCTTCTCGGGCTGGTGGCGGTCGCGCTCGCCGCCTACGCTCCCCGCTACCATCAGGCCGGTCCTGGCGCCGGTGTCTATCTCGGTGTGCTCAACCTGGCGCTGCTGGCCTGCCTGGGCGTCCTTGCGGCCGCCAATGTGGTGACCTTTCTGGTCGCCTGGGAATCGGTCGCGCTGCTCTGTTACCTGCTGATCTTGCGCTATCCGCAGCGGCCAGCGGTGGCGATCGGAGCGTTCTGGTTCCTTGCCTTGTCTGAGACCGGATTCGTGCTGGCGGTCGCGGCGTTCGTGATCCTGGCGACCAAGACGCACTCCATGCAGCTCGACGTGATCGCCGCTCGCGCCCACCTGGTGCCGGCCGGCTGGCGGGATGCCGCCTATCTGCTGGTCCTGACCGGGTTCGGCTTCAAGGCAGGCCTGGTGCCACTGCACGTCTGGCTCCCTGAGGCCCACCCGGTCGCGCCCGCCGACGGGTCCGCGTTCCTCTCCGGCCTGGTGGTCAAGCTCGGCATCTACGGCATCGCGCTATTCGCGTTCCGCCTGCTGCCGGTCGGCCCAGCCTGGATCGGGCTGGTCACGATGGGCGTCGGCGCCGTGACCGCTGCCATCGGCATCCTGTATGCGATGAGCGAACGCGACCTGAAGCGGTTCCTGGCGTTCTCCACGATCGAGAACACCGGCATCATCGTCACGGCGTTCGGCGCCGCCATGACGTTCGGGGCCTACGGCCAGCGTGACCTGTGGGCGTTCCTGCTGCTGGCCGGGTTGTACCACGTGGTCAATCACGGCGCCTACAAGACCCTGCTGTTCCTTGAGGCCGGGGTCGTCGAGCACGCCACCGGCACCAGGGACATGGACCGGCTGGGCGGCCTGGTGCACCGGCTGCCGCGCAGCGCCGTCATCGCCCTGGTCGGCACGCTCGGCATCGCCGCGCTGCCGCCGCTGAACGGGTTCGTCAGCGAGTGGCTGATCTTCCAGGGCCTGTTCCAGGGTTTCAGGACCGGCAGCCACCTGATCGGCATCTTGATTGTGCTGGCGGCGGCCGCCCTGGGGCTGACCGGCGGCCTGGCCATCTACGCGTTCGTGCGCGGCTACGGCATCCCGTTCCTGGGCATGCCGCGGACCCGGCCGGCCGCCGAAGCCAGCGAGCGCGGCCAGCCTGTTGCCGGACCCGCGCTGCTCGCGGCTAGCTGCGCCGTGCTGGCGGTTGGGGCGCCGCTGGTGCTGCTCGCGCTGTCCCGGGCGATCCACACGGTCACCGGCGTGGCGTTGCGTCCGGTGCTGCTGCCCGGGAATCTCACCGTGACCCCCGCGCCCCCTCCGCACACAGTGTTCTCGGCGCTCTCGCCGACCTACCTGGCCGTGTTCCTCGTCGCCGTAACGATCGTGCCGGTGCTGATCTACCTGGCCGGCCGGCCGCGAGCGGACCTGGTCACGGTGCCGGTCTGGGACGGCGGGATGGTCGCGTTCCGGCCCCGGATGCAGTACTCAGCGATGACCTTCGCCGCGCCGACCAGGGTCACGTTCGACGCGCTGTACCGGCCGTCGGTATCACTGCACCGGGCATCGGATGACCCGGCCGGACGGTCAGGTCCCGTGCATTACGAGAGCGAGGTAACGCCGGTCTTCCAACGCTACCTGTACCGGCCCGTGGTCCAGGCGGTGGAGTGGCTCGCCGACGCAGTCCGGCCCATTCAGTCTGGAGACGTCAACCTCTACCTGTTGTACGTGTTCGTGGTCATCCTCGTCGCCTACCTCATCGGCGCTCTGTGACGTGGGCATGCTGCCGCGAGCCGCCTATGATGAGCCATAGCGGCGGAGGGGCTCGCCGCCAAATTCGCGGAAGCGCCGCCAACGGTCCCTGCCTGACAGCGGAGGCCGACGGAATGAGCCAGGGCTGCCTGGCGGGCTGGTGCCCGCATGATCAGAGCACAGGGCCGGAACGTGCCCCCGCCGTCGCGGGCGTTCGTAGCCTGCCCGACGTGCCTGAGACTGGCCTGGATGAGCGGGTCATGCATCTCTACATCTGCCTGGGACTGTCGACATATCGCATCGCCGGCATTGTCGGGATCAGCCGGCAGCGAGTCACCCGGCTGCTGCACCGCGCCGGAGCGCCGGTCAAGCCGAATGGCGCAGGCCGACGGCGACCCGAACGCATTCAGCTGCCCTTCTCCGAGACCGTCCTGGCCGACCTCTATACACGCCAGCGGCTGACCTGCGCTCAGATCTCGCTCCTCTCTGGCGTTCCGGCGAGGACCATCAGGGACCGGCTCGTCAGCAACGGCATCCGGATGCGGTCAAAGGGCCGCGGCAACCGCGAGGACCGGCGCGCAGTCGAGCCGCAGCTTCTCGCCGAGCTCTACCTGCGGGCCGGGATGTCGGCGGCAGAAGTCGGCACCACCCTCGGCGTTTCGCATCGGGTCGTTCTCCGCGCCGCCCATGATGAGGGCCTTCCCGTGCGCATGGGCGGCAGGCCTCCTCGGCATGGCCCGCAGGAGATCGAGCTCATCAAAGCGTTCTGCGCTGACCCGGATGTCCGGATGACCCTCACCAGATACCGCCTGCCGGCGGTGCCAGCCGGAGGGGCAATCTGGGAGCGATTCCCGGCTCCCGCACCGATCAGCGCCGATCTGACGGCAGAGCTATACGAGTCATGCGGCCTGGCCACCACTCACATCGAGCTTCTGACCGGTCAGCCGGCCGCGTCAATCAGACGTCAGCTGAGTGCATCCGGGGTCACGCTGCGCCCTAGCGGGGGCAGATCCCCTTTCCGGCGCCGCTGGCTAACCGGCCAGGCCGCGTCAAGGCTGGCCGGTTAGGATGCCGGCCGCTGCTCCGCTGCCTCGGTATCCGTCTGTGCTCACGTTGGATGGCGTGAGTGGCCTGCTCACCGGGCCTGGATGCCCGGTGTGCCGCTATGTCGGCGAGGCCAGTGATCGCTACCTGACCTGGTTCGGGCTGGAGGGGCATTCGGACGCCGCCGCCATTCACCGGCTGGCCGGGTCGCTGGGGATGTGCGCCCGGCATACCCGCCGGCTCATGAGCCAGCCCGGTGCAGCAGTCAGGCTCACCGCCGTCTACCAGTACATCCTTCGGGCCGCCAGAGAGACTCTGGCCGGCCGCACAGCGCCCGTGACCGCATGCCCGATGTGTGAGCACGCCGCCGCCGCGGCGAGCAGGGCACTCGACACGCTGCTCGACGGCCTCGACGACGAGTTCGTCCGGCTGCGCTGCCGCGAGCTCGGCGGATTGTGCGTTCCGCACCTGAATGCCGCATCGACCTCGGGGCGCCGAGACACGATCGCGTGGCTCACCGAGACCATGACGGCGACATTGATCAGACATTCTCCCCACCTCGAATGGCTGGCCGGGGACACCGACCATGACTCAGACATGCGCGCCGTCCTGCGGCGTTCGATGCCGGTGCGGTCATTGCCCGGATCCTATGTCTGCGCCGCATGCCTGGCCGGAGCACGGGCCGAGAGCGCCTGCATCATCCGCGTTGTTCATCTCAGCCGCGAAGGCCTTCCAGCCGATCACGAATTGCTGCTGTGCGCGAGCCATCTCGCTGACGCCGCGACGCTGGCGGAACGCGGTGCACCGCTAGCATTGCTGCTGGCTTGGCAGGCTAGCGGACACATCACGACGAAGGTTGGGCGCTCCGGGCTATCATCACGAGCAAGGTCGCCGTCCGCACTCAGCCGGATCCGGCCGTCGCGGCGACGCTCGCCGGAGTGCGCTGCCTGTCGGACCAAGGGTGCGGCCAGCCAGCGTGCGATCGATGAGTTCCGTCAGATCCTGCGGGATGATCAACCTCCCCTTGGCCGGCTCGCGACGCTGTGCGTCAGGCATGTCCTCAGCTTGCGCGCGGTGGACCCTTGGGCCGCGCAAATGATAGTCCGCGGCGTGGTAGACCGCGCCGACATGCTCCTTGACGAGCTAGCAGAGGCGTTCCGCAAGAACACGTGGGCGCACCGGCATGAGGCAGGTGGTGCAGAACGGACAGCCTGGCGTCGCGCGGCGGCATTCCTCGACGGAACCGTCTTCTGCGGTAATCCGCCGCACCAGCCCTGATCCAGGCATGTGCAAACGGCTTTGGTCTGCCCTTGCCTACATGACAGCGGTTAGAGGACAGTAGACAGAGCCCTGCGCCCGTTAAGCAGGGACAGCGGCAATGGCAGCCTTGGCAGGAAAGGACCAGGCGCTGATTTCCAATCAGGTTCAGCTCCTGACCATATGCCCTGTCAGTGCTGGCGCCGGCTTCAAATTTCTATTACACCGACGAGAAGAAGGAGACCACCGTGAGCCTTTCAGCAGAGAGCAGCCTCTCTAGCGAACCAGCGACATCGGCTGGGCCATTCCGCCGGGTGCTGGTCGCATGGGATGGTTCCGCGGATTCGGTCACCGCACTGCGCACGGCGAGCGCAATAATCGGGCACGGCCCCGGTCATGTGGTTGCTCTGTCTGTACAGCCCGCAGTGCCGCGCCGGGATGAGCCGATTGACCTCAAGGAGGAATTGTCCGGTCAGGTGCGCCGGGTCGACGCGATATTCGAGACGACGCGGGAGTCCATCGCCAGGAACTCGCCGGTCAGAATGGACTTGCACACTGCCGAGAGCCGTCACATCGGCGATTCGATCTGTGACTACGCCGCAGAGCACGGATTCGACCTGCTCGTCATCGGCCGGCATGGTGAGGGCGGTCTTATTCATCCCAAGCTCGGCCACATCGCCCAGTCGGCGGCACGTTCCTGCAAGATCCCTGTGCTTCTGGTCAGCTCACGCTGATCCGGCATGAACTGATCGGCAAGCGCCGTCGCCAGAGTCCGGCCGAGCGCGCCGAGCATTGCCAAAAGTCTCCTCGACCCGGCACTAGCCGATGGCAAATGGAATCTGGGGACGCTGGCCTGGACTACCGTGCCCGCCCCCCTGGCCGGGCAAATGCCGGGACCGGTAGACCGCTGAATTAGGGCAGGCCGGTTGGAAGCTCCCATTCGGGCGACGAGCGGAACCATGCGGTCATTAGTCGTGCAGGCTTGCAGGACTACAGCCGCTTGACAGGCGTTATGACTGGCTGCATGCGCTGGCATCGGGACGCGTCGTGTTCGGTTCAGTCAGGCTTTGGTCGGAACCGCGCCTGTGATGCCTTCCCCACTCTCGTGAGGCGAGGCCGTCCCGTCGATCATGACACATTGGGGCCGGCGACTAGCGTGCCCTGACAGCGACGGCCAAGATGAGAGCGGTGGGTGCGGACGGAGGAGTCGACAGGATGACTTGGCGCGGCGATTTAGAGGAGCCACCGGAAGCACAGGGTGTCTGGCAGCCGCCTCCGAAGGACGAGTGCCAGGAGGAGCAGGTCTACGACAGCCCAGTGGGCGAGGTCGGCGACATCTTGCGCGTTCGTTTGCTCCTTGACCTACACGACAACCTGGTGGACTTCGCCGTCGTGCTGATGACTGGCCCGGCTGGGACGGAGCGTGAGGTCGCCCGGGCCGATATCCGCCATACAGGCTTGCATGTCCACTGGTTCCAGCAAGACGGCACCGAACTGCGACGCCAGGAGATCGGCCCGGTGAGGACGCAGCCGGAGGTCCAGGCGGCATATATCGAGGCGCTCGATCGTATTACAGAAGAGTGGGCAGAATGTAAGAGGAGGTGGCGTCATGGATGAGCGCGAGCAAGAGCGGCTTAGGCTGGCGCGCGAGGTGGGGAAGCTCCTGCTGCACCGCAGCTTCCGCGACGCGTTGCCGCCGCTACGGGAGGACGGGTCGCGTCCGTTCGTTGTCGGCCTGCCCGAGGACACCATGAAGCAGATCACTGCGCGCGTTGCGGCGCTGGGCGGGGACGCGCACCTGATCGTAATGACACCCACCCGCACGCCTGGCACTGAGCGGGTGCAGGTGCTCCGAGTCACCGAGGGCGAGAACAAGCCGCTCGGCGACCTGGATGAGTCCTACGAGACACCAGTCAGCGAGGATTCCACCTTGGCGATACTCATGGACGCAATCGAGGTTGACCAGACCTTCTATGTCTATGCCACAGAGACCGTAATCCGGTTCATCAGCGACAGCGTGCAGCCCATCCCGGCCTGAACTCGCCTAGAGAACAGTTGTGGCGCCGAAGAGGCCTAGCTCTCCCATCACAGAGTCTGACTGACAGTCCTTGGCTGACCGCCTCATCGGGCACGTGGCGGGCACGACCTTGTGATCCGTAGGAGTGGGCAGACCGTCCAGCCAGGCACCTGCGCGCACACCGCCATGATCGGCCGACAGACGGGCGCTGAGCTGCGCGGCGGCCTGGCCGCGAGTGACCGGGATGTACCGCTGGTCGCCGGGCTCGTTCATCCGGGTGGCTCCGGCCGTGGCTCCCGGGACATTATGGGCTGGTGACAGAGCCTAATGAACGTCGGGCTGACTCTTCTAGTCCTGGTGATGACGACGCTGTGCGCTCGGTGCCCGGTGACCGCAGCCGCCGGGTGGTTCTGGCCGCGCTGCTGGGCCGTCCCCTTCCGCCGCATGTGGTTGCTGCCGACCCTGCCCGTGCCCGCCGTATCCGGGCGTTTACCCGGCAGGGGTACATAAGTCTCGCGATCATGGTGTGTCTCCTCATCCTCGCGGTGGTTGGCAGCGGCCCAGCCTGGGTGCAGTGGCTTCGATGGCTCATCGCTGCTGTTTTCCTCGTCGCAGCCGGGTTGTGGTTTGTCTCCGCCGTTAATGCCAGGTGCGGCAAACGGCCCCGCCGTCCTTTGCGCCGTTAATTCCGGATAGTCGCCTGGCCATAGCCCTCATGGCTCTTTCCGTGAATCGACAGCAACACGTGGAGCCAGCATGTCGCACGGGCCTCAGGCTTTTCAGCGTGCGATAGGCCGCGCGGTGGACCGGGGTGGGCGGTGGCCCATGATGGGGATTGTGGAAGCTGACGATCTCGCCGCAGGGCGACAGGATGAGGGGCTTGCGGGGTCGTGCCCGTTCACGGTGGACAGGCCCGTGATGGGCCAGCGGTGGGAACGGCTAACCTTCCTGCACTGGTCTTTCGATCCTGCCCTGGTGCAGCGCCTGCTGCCCGAGGGTCTGCAGGTCGACACGTTCGGCGGAGCGGCCTGGGTCGGGCTGGTGCCGTTCTTCATGCACGTGGCGACCGCGAGCGGCAAACAGGTGCCCTGGGTGTCCAGGTTCTGCGAGACCAACGTGCGGACCTATGTCCGCGACGCCCACGGGCGTGCCGGGATTTGGTTCTTCTCCCTCGACGCCGCGCGCCTGGGCGCCGTCGTGGTCGCGCGCGTTTCGTACCATCTTCCGTACTACTGGTCGTCGATGCGGCTGGACGAGGACGGAGAGCAGATCACCTATACATGCCGTCGGCGCCTGCCCGGTCCGCATGCGGTTACTAGCCGGGTGCAGGTCAGCGTCGGTGACCGGCTCAGCACCGGCGAGCTAGTCGAGCGGGACCATTTCCTGACTGCCCGGTGGATCTTGTTCAGCGTCTCCGGCCAGAGATACCGGCTAGCCAGGGCCTGCCACCAGCCGTGGCCCCTGCACCGGGCACGCGCCGAGGTCGCTGATGACCACCTGATCGCCGCTGCGGGATTCCCGGAGCCCCATGGAGAGCCCCTGGTGCACTACTCACCCGGCGTCGATGTCCGCATAGGACGGCCCGAGAAGGCAGGGCAGAAGTCCCCAGCGCGACAGGCACCAGGAGCGGGATAGCCGTCGTCAGCTCGTATATGCCACTCCGTGGCATTGGCAGCTGCCCGGCTGGCCGGGGGGCCGCGAATCACCCGCGGCCGTTACCGCAACCCGTCGACGCCAGCGTTAGGCCAGGTGAGCATCGAGTAAATCTGGCTACTACCGGCTGGCGTACTTCTGGTCGGCGATGCGGATCTCCGGAGGCGGCGAGGAGATCTCCTACCGCTGCCGCCGCAGGCTCCCCGGCCCGCGCACCGCGGCCAGCGACGTGCGAGTCAGCATCGGCGACCCGTACGCCCCGGCTGACCTCGGCAAGCTCGATCACTTCCTGACCGCCCGCTGGATCCTGTTCAGCGTGTCGGGAACCAGGTACCGGATGGCGCGTGCCTGCCATGACCCGTGGCCGCTGCACCGCGCGCGGGTACACCACCTGGACGACCGGCTGGTCGCCGCCGCAGGGCTGCCCGCTCCGGCCAGCGCGCCGCTCGTCCACTACTCACCCGGCGTAGCCGTCGCGATCGGCAAGCCAGAACGCGGCGGGTAGGGCGGCAGGCCCACTGGCCGGAGCCTGGCGTCCTGCGACAAAATGGCGGTGGCAGCCGGGGGCGAGCGAGGAGTCTGCGATCAGCGCGCAGCATGGCGAGACGCGAGCGGGAGGCATGAGCGTGGAGCATGTCGAGGCGCGAGCGGGCGCCTACGCGGACTCGGTGACGCTCATGCAGATCACGGCGCGGGCACAGGCGGTCGACGGCGTCCGGGCGGCGCTCGTGGCGATGGCGACCGACCTGAACCTCGGGCTGATGGCCGGCCTGGGCCTGGCCGCACCGCCCGGCACCGGCCCCAACGACATGCTCGTCGCGATCGTGGCCGACGACACCGGCTCGCTCGCGGCGGCGCTGGCCGCCGTCGACGCTGCGCTCTCCGCCCGGCCGGCCGACGGGGCAGGCGGAGCTGACGGAACCGGCGGGCCCGCCGGACAGCCCCCCCGGACCACGCTCAGCGCGGCGCGCCGCTCGGGGCCCGGCCTGGTGCTGGTCTCGGTGCCCGGGCAGCACGCTTTCGCCGAGGCCGTCGACGCCCTCGACGCGGGCTGCGACGTGATGATCTTCTCCGACCACGTGCCGGTCGACCAGGAGATCTGGCTCAAGGACCGCGCCGCCGAGCGCGGCCTGCTGGTGATGGGACCGGACTGCGGGACCGCAATCGTCGCCGGGATCGGGCTGGGTTTCTCGCACTCGGTCAGGCGCGGGCCGATCGGGCTCGTCGCCGCCTCGGGCACCGGGGCACAGCAGGTGGTCTGCCTGCTCGACGCGGCCGGCGCCGGGGTCAGCGCGGTGCTCGGTGTCGGCGGGCGCGACCTGTCGGCCGAGGTCGGCGGGCGGTCCGCGCGGTCCGCGCTGGCCGCCCTGGACGCCGACCCGGCGACCGAGCTGATCGTGCTGCTGTCCAAGCCGCCGGCCGCCGAGGTCGCCGCCGAACTGAGGGCCTACGCGGCGTCGCTGGCCACGCCGGTGCAGTTCGCGCTGATCGGCCCCGGCCAGCCCGACCTGACGGCAGCGGCTGAGGCGGCCCTGCGCGCGACGGGCCGGCCGGTGCCGGACTGGCCCGCCTGGCCGGCCGCGCGAACCGCCGCCGAACTACGTCGACCCGGCCAGCTTGCCGAGGAATCGCCGCCGACCGCAGCCCTCGGTCTGTGCAGCCGATGGATCCGGGGATTCATCCGGGCGAGCCGGATGAATCCCCGGATCCATCGCAGGGCTGGTCGCCGCCAGGTCGCCGTCCCCCGGGACGAGGCCGGCGGCCCGGGCTCCCCCGTGGTCCCCCGGGACGGGGCCGGCGGCGCGGGTTCCCCGGTTCCCGGGGACGGGACCGGCGCGTTGCGCGGCCTGTTCGCCGGCGGAACGCTCTGCGAGGAGGCCATGGTCATCGCGGCCGAGCGGCTCGGCCCGGTGTACTCGAACGTCCCGTTGCGGCCGGAGTGGCGGCTCGGCCCGCGCGCCGGGTCCGGCCAGGACGGCGCCGCCCGGCACATCATGATCGACTTCGGCGACGACGAGCTCACGGCCGGGCGGCCGCACCCCATGATCGACCAGCGGCTGCGGCTCGACCGGCTCGCCGCCGAGGCCGCCGACCCCGGCACGGCCGTGATCATGCTCGACGTGGTGCTCGGCCACGGCGCCCACCCGGACCCGGCCGCCGAGATCGCCCCCGCCATCGCGGCCGCGCGGAACGCGCGGGCCGAGCGGGCCGAGCGGTCCGCGCGGGCCGAGCGAGCCGAGCCGCCCGCGCAGGCCGAGCGAGCCGAGCCGTCCGCGCGGGCCGTGCCTTCCGTATGCGACCTGGCCGTCGTGGTCTCGCTGATCGGGGCCGGGTCCGACCCGCAGGGGCTGACGGCCCAGGCGAGCGCGCTTGCCGAGGCCGGTGCCCACGTTTTCGCGTCGAACGCGGCCGCCGCCAGGTTCGCGTGCGACCGCGTCGAGCAGGCGGACGGGGCGTCATGACCGACCTGTTGCGCCGCGAGCCGCACGTGATCGCAGCCGGGATCGACCTGCTCGCCGAGTCGGCGGCGCGCCAGGCCGCCAGGGTGACCAGGGTGGACTGGGCGCCGCCGATGCCCGGCACCGAAGCCGGCCTGGCGACCGTGCTCGCCGACCGGCGCCGGGCCGGCGCCAACGCGCGCGCCGTCGAGCGGATGCTCGGGGTGCGGGCCCGACTCGTGGACGTGGTCCAGGCCGGGCCGGCGCTGGATCTCGCGCCCGGCGAGTTCCTGCACGCGGGCCCGCCGATCGGCTGGGAACGCGCGTCCGGACCGCTGCGCGGCGCGCTGGCCGGCGCGGCGGTTTTCGAGGGCCTGGTGACCGAGCCCGATATCGCGGCGGGCGAGTCGGCACTGGGCATTGTTGCGCTGGAACCCTGTCATCACCGCGGTGCCGTGGGCCCGATGGCCGGCGTGATCTCGCCGTCGATGTGGGTTTTCGTGCTGGAGGACGCATCCGACGGCCGGCGGGCGTACTGCTCGCTCAACGAGGGCCTGGGCAAGGTGCTGCGGTACGGGGCCTACTCGGCCGAGGTGATCGACCGGCTCCGGTGGATGTCGGCGGTGCTCGGCCCGCTGCTGCAGGCGGCCGTGCGCCGGCACGGGCCGGTCGACGTCACGGCGATCCTGACCCAGATGGTCCAGATGGGCGACGAGGCCCACAACCGCAACCGGGCGGGAACCCTCATGCTGCTGCGCGACCTGCTGCCGTCGATGGTCGAGACGGGATCCGCCCCGTCGGACATCGCCGACGCGGCCAGGTTCATCGCGGGCAACGATCACTTCTTCCTGAACCTGGCCATGCCCGCCTGCAAGCTCGCGCTGGACGCGGCCCGTGACATCGCCGGCTCGACGATGGTCGTCGCGATGGCGCGCAACGGCACCGACTTCGGGATCCAGGTCTCGGGCACGGGCAGCCGGTGGTTCACCGCGCCCGCGCTGGTGCCCGAGGGCCTGTACCTGGCCGGCTACGGACCGGACGACGCGAACCCGGACATCGGCGACTCGGCCATCACCGAGACCGCGGGGCTCGGCGGGTTCGCGATGGCGGCGGCCCCGGCGATCGTCCGCCTGGTCGGCGGCACCGTGACCGCCGCGCTGGCCGCGACGCGCCGGATGTACGAGATCACGCTGGCCGAGCATCCGCTGTTCGGCGTGCCCGCGCTCGACTTCCGCGGCACGCCGGCCGGCATCGACGTGGCGCTCGTCGCGCGGACACGGATCCTGCCGCAGATCAACACCGGCATGGCGGGCAAAGTCGCGGGAACCGGGCAAGTCGGCGCCGGGCTGGTCACCCCGCCGGCCGAGGTCTTCCCGCTCGCCCTCAGCGAGCTCGCCGCCCTCAGCGAGCTCGCCGCCCTCGGTGAGCCCGCCGCCCTCGGTGAGCCCGCCGCCCCTAAGCCACCGTGAGGACGGCGGCACCGGTGATCCGGTCGGCGGCCAGGTCCGACAGCGCCTGGTCGGCGGCGTCCAGCGGGTACGGCGTCACCGAGACCCGCAGCCGCAGCCGCTCGGCGAGGCGCAGGAACTCCTCGGCGTCGCCGCGCGTGTTGGCGGTCACGCTGCGCAGCGTCCGCTCGTTGAACAACTCGTCGGCGTAGTTGAGCGATGGGATGTCCGAGAGGTAGATGCCGGCGATGGCCACCGTTCCGCCGCGGTCGAGATTGCGCAGCGCGGGCGGGACCACCTCCCCGACCGGCGCGAAGATGATCGCCGAGTCGAGCGGTTCGGGCGAGGGGTCGAACGAGTCCTGCGCCGAGACGGCGCCGAGTTCGAGCGCGAGGTCGCGAGCGGCGGGCGCCCTGGTGAAGACGTGCACGGCGGCACCGCCCGCGATCGCTATCTGCGCGGTCAGGTGCGCCGACCCGCCGAACCCGTATATGCCGAGCCGACCGCCGGGCGGCAGCTCGGCCCGGCGGAACGCCCGGTAACCGATGATCCCCGCGCACAGCAGCGGGGCGAGTTCCGCGTCGCTGAACCCGGACGGCAGCGGGTGCACGTAGGCGTCGCTGGCCACCAGGTACTCGGCGTAGCCGCCGTCGCGGTCCCAGCCGGTGTAGACCGACCGCGGGCAGAGGTTCTCGCTGCCGCGCCGGCAGTACCGGCACGACCCGTCGGTCCCCGCCAGCCAGGCCACCCCGACCCGGTCGCCGGCAGCGAACCTCGTTGTGCCCGGGCCGGCCCGGACGACCTCGCCGACGACCTCGTGGCCTGGCGTCACGTCGGGTCGGCGCGGCAGCAGGTCACCCTCGGCCAGGTGCAGATCGGTGCGGCAGACGCCGCAGCACAGCACCCGGACCAGCAGTTCGCCGAGGCTCGGCTCGGGAACCGGCCGGTCGACGAGCTTCAGCGGCCGGCTGGCCATCGGCCCTGGCTCGTGGACCACCCATGCCCGCATGACTCAACAATAGGCCGACCGCCGCAAGCGGCGCGGGCGGCGCCCGGCTGTCCGCCCGGACCGCGTCGCTACCGCATCGGCCGCAGCCGGGAATGGAGCCGGCCGTAGCCCTTCAGCGCCCGGTCGGCGATCGCGAACAGCCCCCGGTGCGCCCTGATCTGCCGCACGGCCCACGACGGCGGCGCCAGCCTGGCCCGGTGCACGGCGGCGAGCGGCGACCGGCTGGTCGCGGTGCCCTCGGCCACGACCAGGTCGTAGCTCTTCAGCTTCTCCTTGTACCACTTCTCGCCCTTGCCCATGTCGATCGAGTGCACGCCGAGCGCGGCCGCCTCCTCGAGCATCCGCACGAGGTGAACGCGACCCGGCGAGTACTTGCCGAAGCCGGTGTCGTAGGCCGCGAACCAGCCGGCCAGGACATCGCCATAGCGCAGGTCGAAGGATCCGGCGACCGGCGCGCCGTCGGCGTACAGGACCGACAGGATGCCGCGGAAGCCCTTTTGGCGATAACGCAACAGGTGCTCGACCATGCCGACGACCCAGGGACTCGCGAAGCGGTCTAGTCGCCCGGTCCGCCGGTACTGGTCGGACTTCCAGCCCATCAGCGTGTGCAGGTCGCGGCTGTCGCGGGAGCCGACGACCAGCTTGAGCGGGCCGACCTCGCGCTCGATCTTGCGCGACTCCCGCCCCATGTCCCGCCAGAACCGCGGTGACCTGGCTCGCGACCGCTGCGAGTAGGCCGCGAACCCGTCGGTGAGGTCCACCACGGGCGACCGGGCCATGGCCGACCGCGGGCTGGCGAAGGGCTGCCCGGCGCTGACAAGATGATCGAAGTGCCAGACCGACAGCCCGCAGGCCCTGAGCAGTTCGGCGGCGTCGCAGTGCGCGCCCGGCACGCTCACGAGCCCCTGGCAGTCGGTCAGGCCAGCGCCGATCGGCCTGCCGACACCCAGCCTGTGCCGCTCGAACGGGAAGAACCCCACCGGCTCGGCGCCGTCGGAGATGACGGCCACCCGGGCGTCGGTCCGGAACCGGCCGACGGCCTGAGCGAACTCAGGGCACAGGAATGGGTTGGCCAGCGGCGCGATCTGATCCTGCATGGCATGCCAGGCGTCGATCTGCGAGTCGCCCAGTTCCGCCGGGCGAACGACTTCTACCTGCACGGCGACTCCTCCCGCGCTCACTCGCCGCCGCCGCGCCCCGCCGTCCAGCGCCTGGCTGTGCGCAGCCTGAGCGCGAGAGCCCGCGCCTGCCGTCCGGCCTCGGTCAGCGCGGCCCGGCCCGCGTAGCCGAGCATGACGACGAACGGCAGCGGGTCGTCGGCCGCCATCCACGCGAACTCGGTCGTCGCCGGGCCCTGGCCGGCGCGGTCCGGCGCCGGCTCCGGCAGCCGATGCGGGCCCGGGTGTCCCGCTCGCCCGGCGAGCAGCCGGTAGGTAATCCTGGCCGGGACGTCGACGTGCTCGAGCACGATCCGCTTGCCCTCGATCTGGGGCGCACGCGGTACCTCCCGGCCGGTCAGGTCCAGGTGCATGGCCCGGACGACGTCCACGCCGGACTCGGTCTCTGACAGCCGGAACCGGCTCCCCAGCCGCGGGTTGAAGTCCACCAGCTTGTACTGGCCGTCGCGCAGGTCAAGCCGCCAGTCGAGGTCGGCGATGCCGCTGAAGCCGATCTCCTTGCAGAACCGCTCGGCGAGAGCGGCGACCTCGGGGTTGAGCACCGAGTACCCGCAAGACGTCGCGCCCGCGACGGGCGGCCAGGTCCTGACCTTCAGTCCGGTCAGCACCAGTGTGCTGGACGCGTCCGCGGTGCAGTACAGGTCGGTCCCCCAGTCCCGCGAGCACTCGTCGGGAATGAACTCCTGCAGGATCAAGCCGGCCGACCGGTCCTGGTACCGGCGCCCCGAGCCCCACGGCGAGCGGCTCACGATCGCGAGCAGTTCGTCTCGGCTGCGCACGACCATGGTGTACGGCACCACGGGCCGACGGCGCCGCTCCCACGGCTCGGCATTCTTGATCACGACGGGAAACGTCGCCGTCGCGGCGAACGCCTTGAGCTCGTCGAGGCCGGCGGGCGTCACGGACGCCGGGCAGGGGATGTCGTGCTGCCGGCACAGCTCCGCCAGCCCTGGCTTGCTGGCGAGCCGGCGCGGCAGGCCGGCCGGGACCGAAGGAAGCAGGAAGAGATCGGACAGTTCGGCGGCGTGCTCGGCGGCGAGTACCGCTGCCTCGTCGTCGGTCGGCACGATGACCGACCGCCTGCCGAGCTGGGTGCCCACCGAGCGCAGGTCTGCGACCAGGACGTCTTCCAGCTCATGAACGGTCGTCCGCCTGACAAACCGCCCGGCGCAGTAGCGCGACGCGACGGCCGGGGTGAGTCCGGGCTCGCTGATCGTGTACACGGGCACGCCGAGCCGCCCGAGCGTCCTGATCGCGCCGAGGCCGCCGACATGCAGCGGATACTGGCCGACCTTCAGGATCAGGGCGGGGATGCTGGTGTCGATGTCCAGGTCCAGCCCGTTCGGGCGAACCGCCCGGGAACCGGTCCTGACCTGTGCGACTTCGGTATTCATCGGGAACTCCTTTACAACTGCGGACTGCCGTGCGCGGGCCGGGAACCGGTAACGCCAGGATCCTGAACCGCTCGATCACCGCCGCGAGCAGCAGCACGACCGCGGGGACCGAGGCCAGCGCGAGCGGGCGCATCAGCCAGCGCCTGGCGGGCAGGCACTCCCTGACCAGCTCCCGCGCCGTCAGCAGCAGCAGGGATACGAAGAGCGCGACCAGCCCGACGGGCGACCAGATCGTCCAGACGGAGGGACCGGTGCCGCTGTTGACCGGCGGTCGCGCCCGCGGAGCCGAGGCCGGCAGCCGCGCACGGTACACGGCGGCGTCGCGGTTGGACAGCATGAGCTGAAGGCCGGGCGCGCCGGACAGGGCTTCCCTGAAGTTCCGCTCCCAGTCGGGCGGGTAGCTCGCGCTCTGCCTGATGAAGGTGGCCTCGGTGGTCACGGTGACGAGGTATGCACCCGCGCCCTGGCGCTTGAGGTACCCGACGATGCTGGCGATGTCCGCCGGGTCGACCGGCGCGCGCACCGAGGCGAAGTTCACGCTCGCGATCCGGTGGTACTGCCAGGGCATCTGCGGCGTCGTGCCGAGCCCGGCCGGCCGGCTGAGCCAGAGCACCGCGACGCCGCGGTGACGGTAGATGTAGTTCACCGCCGCCAGCTCGCCGGGCGGGGTCCGCTCGAAGGCCTCGTTGCCGTAGCGCGAGAGCAGGAAGAGCTCGCCCAGACCGGCCGCCAGCACGCCGGCGAGCGCGAGCACGGCGGCGGACCGGACGGATCGCCAGGTTCCCGCGGGCACCGGCCCGGCAGGCTCCGGCCCGGCAGGCACGGGCGCGGCGGGCTGCGGCTCCGCTGCCTCGGCCTGGGCGGCCTGGGCCGCCTGGACGGGCCTGGCCGGGGGGAAGAACAGATTTGCCGCGAGCACCGCGAGCGCGGGCAGCATGAACAGGTAGATGCGCAGCGAGACCTCGCCGCCGTAGTTCTGGAAGGCCGCGATGGCCAGCGGGGCGACCAGCAGGACGAGCAGCGCGCGGTCGCTGATGCGCCGAAGCCGCCGCCGGACGGCGCCCGCGACCGCCAGGATCACCATCAGCGCGGCGAACACGGCCCGGCTGTCGACCGCGATCTTGTGCACGGGCGTGCCGACCAGGCGGTTGCCGACGCTGGCCGAGAACGTGCCCCCGAGCCTGCCGATCTCGCTGATGAGCTCCGGCAGGTGCCCGGACCAGTATCCGACCGTCTCGTAGCTGACCCAGCCGATCAGGATCGCACCGAACAGGATCGGCAGGCCGCGCGGCGTGCACCGGCCGACCAGGACGAGGCCGGCGCAGATGATGACCATGAACAGCGGGGTGAGCTGATGGCTGACGGTCGATGCCGCGAAGATGCCGACGACCAGGACCAGCAGGATGCCGCGCTGGGCGGCGGTCACCCGCCCGGCGGGCAGCTCACCGGGAACCCGTCGCGGCGGCCGGGCAGAACCGGCCTGGGCGGCGCCGGCCGCTGCCACCGGGGACACGCCCGGGCGAGCGGTCACCGCGGGGGACAGGCCCGGGCCTGGGGTGGCAGCCCCGGCGCGCCGGGGGCCGAACCAGGTCAGCAGCGCGGCGACGAACATCAGGTAGAGGAGGAAGTTGAAGGACTGCGGTGAGAAGTAGTCCTGGCCGACCCAGTTGCCGACGCAGAACAGCAGCGCGGCGAACCAGCGGGCCTGCCAGCTCATCCGCAGGGCGCGGGTCAGCAGCAGGAACGGGAACAGCAGCAGCGTGTCGATCAGGACCGGCCACCAGGTCAGCAGCGGGAGCAGGCCGTGCAGGCCGGCGGCCGTCCTGATCAGCGACATGAGCGCGAAGAATCCCGGCCAGCTAAAATACGCCGACACGCCGGGCGCGACGTGGCCCGCGTGGCTGACGTAGTTCACGAAGCCGTAGATCTGGTACGTGGTCGGGAACCGCGGCAGCGGCTCGGCGACCGCGGTCACGCCGTCCAGGCAGACGACGATGGCCACCAGCATGACTCCGAGCATCAGCGGCACCGGGCGGCGCAGCGCCAGCATCGCCGTGAACGCGGCGATCAGCAGGGCCAGGCCGGCCAGGCTGAGCACGGGCAGCACCGAGATCAGGCCCAGGCCGTTCATGGCGCCGGCCTTGACCCCCGGCAAGGGAGCCAGGAACATCGCCAGCCCGGCCGCGGCCGCGAGGCCGATGGCGCCGAGGGCAACCCGGCCGCGTGGCAGCCTGGTCACCGCGCCGCGCCCCGCGCCGACACCGACAGCGGAACGGCCGAGGCCGGGCGCCGCCGGCCGGCGATGACCATCCGGAGCACGGCGGGGGCCACGGCGATCGCCACCAGTAGCTGGCCGGCCAGGACCGCGACGCCGGCTCCGGTGATGCCCATGACCTTCGTCAGCGCCAGGGCCAGGCCGAGCGTCAGCACCGCTCGCACCCCCTGCACCAGCGCGACGCGTGAGGTCCTGCACTGAGCCCGCAGGACGCCAAGGTGTATCTCGACCAGCGCCCGCGGCAGCGTCGCCACGGCCAGAAACACCAGCACGGGCGCTCCGTGGCTGGCGTACCCGGGCCCGAACAGCCCGAGCACCCACGGCGCCGCCACGGCCGTGACCGTCGCGACGGGAACCAGGATCAGCAGCATCCGCCGCAGCGCCGCCGTGGTGTGCCTGGCCAGCTTGACCGGGTCGAAGGCGCCCTCGACGGTCAGCGACTGCGCCATGTTCACCGTGAGCAGGCCGACCGTGTTGCCGATCGCCCAGGCCATGTAGAAGTAGGCGTTCAGGCCGGGGGCCACGGACAACGCGACGAGAACAGGGACGAGGCTGATGGTCGCCAGCAGCATCAGCGCGCCGGTCACGTCACCGGCGAGGAACCTGCCGACCTGGCGCTTGGTCGGCTGCGGCAGGTGGCCGGGGGCCTTGCCCGCGCGAGGCAGCAGCCGGCGGAAGATCAGCCAGTTGACCAGCGGCAGCGCCAGCGCGGTGGGCACCATCCAGGAGACGTAGAGCCCGGTGCGCGGGATGACGGCGGCCAGCGGCAGCAGCATGGCGATCTTGGCCACGCCGAACAGCCCGTTCTCGACGGTCACCCAGTGCGACGCGCGCATGCCGGTCAGCACGCCGTCCTGGAGCGTGAAGATCGCCCAGATCGCCACGCACGCGACGAAGATCAGGCCGGGGCCCAGGCCGTTCAGCTCCGAGTACGAGGTGCCCGGCCGTCCGGCGAACGGCAGGAAGATCGCCGCGCCCGCGACGGCGACGAGCGCGCTGGCGGCGTAGCCGAGCTTGATCAGCCGGCCGGTCGTCGATCCGGCCTGCGGGATGAACCTCGTCATCGCGCCGATCAGGCTGAGCGCGACGAAACCGCCGAACAGGTTCATCGCCGAGTAGCCGGCCGACGCCCGGCCGACGTCGGCGGCCGTGTAGTGCCGCGCGGCGAGCATCCAGTAGGCGAGCCCGAGCATGCCGGTGACCGCCGTGTTGGCCATCAGGGCGTAGGCGTTGCGCATGAGCGGCGCGTAGTCGCCCGACCGCCGGGCCGCGAGCATTCTCGGCAGATTCACGGCCGGAACCGGTTCAGCGCCGAACGGCCGCGCCTGACGGTCGAGTATCCCTTCGTCAGCGCGCGGCGGGCGAGGAACTCGGCCGGCAGCCGGCCGCCGAGAACGGCCCGCTCGAACGCGGGCAGGCTGGTTGTCCGGGCCATCGTGAGCCTCGGGATGGCGAGCCGGTCGTCGTCCAGCGCGGCCACCCGGTTCGCGACCGCGCAGGCGTAGCGGTATCCGGCCGCGGCTGCCGCCTCGCGGACGGCCCGATTGGAGTAGCCGAACGGATACGACAGGCCGGTCACCTCCGCGCCGAGCCGGTCCTCAAGCAGGCTCTTGCCGTCCCGCAGCTCGCGGCGGAGCCCGGCGGCCGGAAGCTGGTCGAGCTCGGGGTGGGTGACGCTGTGCGCGCCGATCTCCACGCCGGCCTGCGAAGCGGCCTCGACCTGGCTCCAGCTCATCGTGCCGTGCGGCCGTCCCCCGTGCGGCCGTCCCCCGTCCGGCCGTCCGCCGTCCGGCCGGCCGCCGGTCACCCACCCGGTCGTCACGTACAGCGTCGCGGTGAAGCCGAACCGCCGCAGCAGCGGCAGCGCGGTGTGGCCGAAGTCGGCGAACCCGTCGTCGAACGTCAGCACGACGGCCCTGGCGGGCAGGTCGAGGCCGGGATCGGCCATCGCGCGCGCCAGGTCGGCGGCGCGGATGGTCGTGCGGCTCGACTCGCGCAGGCAGCCAAGCTGGCTGGCGAAGTCCTCGGGCGTCACCGCCAGGTGCCCGGGCAGGCTGGGAGTGGTCGTGATCTCGTGGTACACCAGGACCGGCACGCGCCGGCGCGCGGGCGGCGCATGCGCGCCGTCAGCGAGGCGAGCCATGACGCCTTACCGGGTACCGGCCGGCCGCGTAGCCGGCCGCCGCGGTCAGCAGGCCGGCCACGATGGCGCCGGCCCGGGAGGGTCCGGCCAGGTCACCGCGGAGCGGCCGGCGAGGTCGCGCGCGGCCGCGGCCGGCAGCGTCGCGAAGGCGTGCCGCCGTTCGGCCGCCAGCCCGTCCGCCGAGCCGACCTGGCGGCTCACCGCGGCCTTCGACCTGCCCTCGGCGTAGCACCTGGTCAGGAAGTAGGAGAAGGTCGCGCGGCGGGCCGGGACCCGGTGCCAGATCACGGCCCGGTGGTCGATCAGCAGCATGGCGTCCGGGCGGCACCGGCCGAGCCTGATGCAGAACTCGGTCTCTTCGCCGCCGAGCGGCAGTTTGGCGCTGGACCTGCCGATGTCGCTGGTGAACCCGCCCGTCACGGCGAACACGGACCTGCGGAACGAGGCGTTCCCGCCCAGCAGGTTGCGCACCGGCTGGCGCGAGCGCGGCATGCCGCGGTAGTTGCAGCCGACCACCCAGTCGAACTCGGCCGGGAACCAGGCCGGGCGCTCGGTGTCCCAGCTCGGCAGGGTCAGGCCGCCGACCCCGGCGACATCGTCGCCGACGTAGGACTCGGCGAGGAACTTGAGCCAGTCGGGCGCGGCGACCGCGTCGTCGTCGAGGAACGCGACGAGGTCGCCGGTCGCGGCCGCAACGCCGGTGTTCTTCCCGCCGGACAGGCCGGGCCGCTCTCGGTTGGCCAGGACGCGCGCCGGCCTCCGGCATGGCCCGGTCCGATCTTGCCGGCCAAGCTCGTCCTCCAGCCGGCGCCGCAGCGCCGGGTTGTGGTCGACCACGACGATGACCTCGCCGGCCGGCCTGCTCTGCCGCTCCACGGAGCGGACCGCGGCGAGGATGTCGTCCCAGCGCTGGTCGGTGAAGACGCAGATAACCACGGAGATCTCGCCGGGCTCCCCCATGACCTGCCCGGCTCCGGTCGCCGCCGCGCTCGTCCTGCTCGTCACCCCGGTCCCTATGTCATCGTAGTCAACTCTAGTCACTCCTGCACCTGCCCCGGTCCGGGGTGTGCGACACCCGCCAGCCCGTGCCCGCCGCCGTGCCCGCCGTGCCCGTTCTGCGCGGCGGCCGGCCGGAGCGGCAGCGCGACGCTCGGGGCGTCCTGCGCCAGGTATCCGGGGGCCATGAACGGCCGCAGCCTGCGCGCTCGGCTGCGCCTGGCCGCTCGCTTCTCGCTGACGATGAGCCGCAGGATCCGCCAGCCGTCCTTTATCGCGCTGAGGTTGCTGACGCCGTGCCGCCGCAGCCGCTCGTGGCTGGGCACCTCGTAGATCCGCAGGCCCGCCTCGGCGGCCCGGATGCTCATCAGCGTCTCCACCTCGAACCCCGGGCTGTCCAGCGCAAGCTCGCCGAGATGGCGCGACCAGAAGGCGTTGTATCCGTAGCACAGGTCGCTGAAGGTCGTGTGGAACAGCCGGTTAACCATGAGGTTCAGGATCTTGTTGCCGAGCCTGCGGATCCCGGTGATGTCGTCGCTGGCGCCGGCGCTGCTGAACCGCGATCCCTTGGCGAAGTCCGCGCCCGCGATCAGCGCGCTGACAAACCGGACGATCTCCGCGCCGTCGGTCGAGCCGTCACCGTCGATCGCGACGATGATGTCGCCGGCCGATGCCGTGAACCCGGCCACCAGGGCGTCGCCCTTGCCGACCCCGCCCTGGAGTACAACCTTCACATCGGGCCTGAGCCGCCTGGCCACCTCGATCGTGCCGTCGGTCGACCGGCCGTCCACCAGGACGACCTCGTCCACCCAGGACGGGATGGTGGCGAAGACCGAGGGCAGGTTGGGCGCCTCGTTCTTGACCGGAACCACGACGCTGACGCGCGGCGTGATGGCCAGCCCGTCGGCGACCCGCCGGTACGGCCGCTGGTCCTGGACGTCCTGGCCGTGGTATCCGCTCGCGCGCTGGCCGCCCGTCCACGCAGGCCAGGGCCGCCGGCCGTCGGCCGATGCCCTGGTCGCCGGCACCAGCCACGCGGCTGGCGCGTGCACCGGAGCGGGCGAGCCGCCGGGACCCGCGGCCCCGGGCCGCTGGAGCAGGTCCGGTGACAGCACCGTGGTGGTCGCGATCGGTTCGAGCAGCCCGGCATGGTCGCGCGGGCGGCCGGAGCCCCCGGAGCCGCCGGAGCCCCCGGCCGCGCGCCGCGCGGCCGGCCGGCCGCCCCGCCACTCGCCGCCGTCCGGCTGCGGGCGCCAAGCGCCAGACTGATCGGCTTGGCTCGGTCCATCGAGCAGCGACCGCCGGTCGTGACGGGCCGGCTGACCTGGCCGCTGCTCGGCATCGCTGTCGAAGTACCGCATGGTTTCCCCCGTAATAAGTAGTAAGTTCGGCCAACCGAACCTGGCAATGCGCGATCTGCGATGAACGGGCGGTCTGTTGCCCGGCGCTCGCCGCGCGGGTGCCCGGCGCTCGGTGCCCGACGCTCGGGTGCCCTGACGCCGCCGTGAGGCGGGCTAGTCGGGCCTCCGCCTGGCTACCAGCGGACGCGACGCGGCAATCAGGGCGCTGACCAGCGCCACCGCTGCCAGTCCCGTCCGCGGCGACCAGGTTCCGGAGATGATCATCGCCTCGGCGACCAGGATGTCGATCACGATCGCCGCTGAACCGGCGACCACGATCCTGGCGAAGGAGTCGATCCCGCCGAGCAGGCTCCACACCGCGAGCGCGGGCACTGCTGACAGGAACGCGAGCACCAGGGGCGCTCGCACCGGAGCGTCGATCCCGGCGAATGCCAGGACTGCCCCCGCTGCGCCCGCCGCGACTACCCCGCCGGCTACCCAGCGAGCGAACGCGTGGCGCGATCTCATGTCTCCCCCCGACTGCCGAGATCCCTGAGGCTGGCGCGAACCATGCGGTATCAATCAGTTACGCACAGTAGTGGTACTGTCAAGTAGCGCCAAGTCCTAGCCGGCCGCAGTGGTCGATTCAGTTGCTTGACCAGTGGCAGATCCGCGGGGTTTGGCGCCCGTTGCATCCACCACTTACAAGTAACAAGGTCCGCATGTCGCGATCATGCGGTCGAGGTGATTTCGAGGTGGAGGCGCGGCACGCACCGGCCCCGGCCGTGTTCTCATAGCTAGATGACTCGTCCCCTTCTGA